>JAOZSC010000078.1:4899-8880 GCA_029939875.1 Desulfobacterales bacterium | reverse complement strand
AAGTAAAGAGTAACGAAAAGCGAAAACCATGCCTGATGTGCTTCTCATCCAGCCGCCCATCCGGGATTTTTATCTCACCGTCAAACGGACCATTCCTTATGGCCTGGCCTGCATGGCGTCGGTACTGATCGCAGACGGCTTTTCCGTGGGCATCCTGGATGCGCTGGCCACATCAAAAACACGAATTATCGACCTGCCACTTGAAATGGATTATTTACGCGAGTATTACGGTCCGGCGGACCGCTCGCCATTGGCCCTGTTTCATGCGTTCAAGCATTTCGGTTACAGTTTTGCCCATATCGGCCGCATTGCAAAACAATCCGGGGCCTTTCTGGTGGGCATTTCGTCGCTGTTCACCGCTTACATGGATGAAGCTGTCCGCACGGCCCAGGCGGTAAAAGCCGGTCATCCGGGCTGTAAAATCGTTCTGGGCGGCCATCACCCGACGGCTGTGCCCCGCAGCGTGATGGGCTTTGCGGCGGTAGATTTTGTCCTGCGCGGCGAGGGTGAAGTTTCCATCGCCCGGCTTGCCACCGCAGTTAAAACCGGGGCCGATTTTGAGAGTGTGCCAGGTCTCGTTTTTCGAAAACCAGGGGGAGCCCTCCAGGTCAATGCACCGGTGGCCATGGAACATCCGGATCATTACCCGGCGCCGGCCAGCCATCTTATCAACCACCGTTTTTACCAGCGCAACCGAAAAGCCAGCATGGTCATTGTGGCCAGTCGCGGCTGCCCGATGCACTGCACGTATTGTTCCGTGGGGGCATCTTCTGTTCTGAAATATCGCCGCCGAAGTGTTGTCTCGATCATGGACGAAATTGAAACGGCAGCCAGTCGGCACCCCCTGGGCTTTATCGACTTTGAAGATGAAAATCTGTCTCTGGACCGAGGCTGGTTTTTAGAACTTTTAACCGCCATCCGCCGCCGGTTTCCGGCCGAGGGGCCGGAACTGCGTGCCATGAACGGCCTGTTTCCCCCGACCCTGAACCATGACGTGCTCACGGCCATGAAAACAGCCGGTTTTAAATCGATCAATCTTTCACTGGTTTCAACCGACAAGGAGCAGCTGAAAAGATTCCACCGTCCTGACGTTCGAGGTGCCGTTAACCGGGTGCTGGAGCATTGCGAAGACCTGGGGCTAACGGCCGTTGCCTATGTCATTGCCGCCGCCCCGTTTCAAAATGCGCAAGACTCGCTGAGTGATCTTTTATACCTGGCTGGCCGCCGGGTGCTGGCCGGGCTTTCCATTTTCTACCCGGCACCGGGCAGTGCCGATTTCAATCTGTGCCGAACCCATGGACTGCTGCCGCAAGCCTTTTGCCGCCTGCGGGCAACGGCCCTGCCCATTTCCCACACCACTACCCGGCTGCAGGCGGTCACCCTGCTGCGCCTGTCCCGGATTATTAATTTCATGAAATTGCTGGCCGACATGAAAACACCGATTCCGGCGACCGACACCCGCGCAGTCAAAATTAATGAGCCGGAAGACCGTATCGAAGCGGGCACGCGGCTGATCACCAGGTTTCTGGCAGATGGCATTATTCGGGGGATTAGCCCCCAGGGAAAAATCTTCGACCATCGAACCTCTACCGAGCTTACCCACCGTTTTCTTGCAGGACTTGAGTCTGTCAAAATCCGGGGGACACGATGAGCACCGCCGGCGTCATTAGGTATTTGCAAAAAACACGCGGGTTGTGTATTGTTTTAAAACCTTAAATGGTCTTAAACAAAATGGCGATCGGATACTGTTTGATCGCACCTGAAGCGCTCAGCTGAAAACACCCAACATTAAAACACATTAAGGATACCGCGCGCGATGACTTACACTGTAAAAGATATTTTAAAAATGGAAGTCGCACCGGCGCTGGGTTGCACCGAGCCGGTGGCGATTGCCCTGGGCGCTGCCGCGGCCGCTTCACTGCTGCCCGACAGGCCTGTCGATTCCATCGAAATCTGGGTCGACCCGAATATTTATAAAAACGGCCTGGCAGTCTCAATTCCGGGAACTAACGGATTATCGGGGCTGGACACAGCTTCGGCCATTGGAGCCGCAGGCGGGGATCCGACCCTGAAACTGGAAGTCCTGGAACCCGTCGACGACCGGGCTGTGGCCCGGGCCCAAGGACTGCTGGATGAAAGCAGGGTCAAGGTAAACCTGCTCGCCGACCACAAGGGCCTTTACATCAAAACCGTCCTGAAAAGCGGGGGGGACTCAGCCGAATCCGTCATCTGCGATCTGCATGACAATATTGTTTCTCTGACCTTAAACGGCCGCAAAATAACTGACAGCCCTCTGCTGGCGCAAGACACGAAAGGCAAGGATTCCAGCGGCCTGGCCCGCCTGGAAGCCTGGCTCAAGAAGCTTTCCCTGGCACGACTGCTGGAGCTTGTGGACGATCTTGATGATGAAGACCGGCACTTTCTGGCCGAAGGCATAGAACACAACATGCGCCTGGCTGAAAACGGTCTCAAGCACGGCCAGGGGCTGGGAGTCGGCCGGACCCTGGAACGGCTGTACCGGCAGGGACTGATCAAAAAAGACATGATCCTGGCAGCGCGGATCCTGACCTCGGCGGCAGCCGATGCCCGCATGGCCGGGGTGAAACTGCCGGCCATGAGTTCGGCGGGCAGCGGCAACCACGGCCTGACCGCTATTTTGCCCATAAAAGCCGTCAGCGATTTTGTGAACTGCGATCAACAAATCCTGTTAGAGGCCATCGGGCTGAGCCACATCATCACCGCCTATATCAAGGCGTTTACCGGCAGGCTGTCGGCGGTGTGCGGCTGTTCCATCGCAGCCGGTGCCGGCGCCTCGGCAGGCATCACTTACCTGTTGGCGGGTGACATTCATCACATCGCCGGGGCGATTAAAAATGTAATCGAAGACCTCGCCGGGGTCATCTGTGACGGGGCCAAGGCGGGCTGCGCCCTCAAGTTATCCACAGCCGCAGGCACGGCCGTACAGGCGGCGCTTTTTTCCCTGCAGGGGGTCAATGTCATGGCCACCGACGGCATTATCGGTGCTTCTCCAGAGCAGACCATGCAAAATGTCGGCACCATCAGCACCGAGGGTATGATTGAAACCGACCGCACGATTTTAAAGATCATGCTGGAAAAGCAATTTGCGGATTACTGATCATCAACGAAATACGTTGACCTTAACGTTCCAACGCTGAGGTTAAAACAACTGCAGCCGCTGGCGGTACACCTCGGTGACGACCCTGGGATCGTCGGTGATGACAATGTTGTCCTGGATCCAGGCCGGTGCCCGGTTCTGCCGGACCATTTCATGGATCTGACTTTCAATGCCACTCCAGAACCTGCCGCCGCCCTCGGTGTCAAATAAAACAACCGGCACCGGATCCAGGATGGACAATTTCATGTTGCAAAGGGTGATACCGAGTTCTTCCAGCGAACCCAGCCCCCCGATGTTAAAAATCGGAAATGAGGCGATCTCGAACCACTTCTGCCGGCTGTGGCGGCAGGTCGCCTGGAACACCTGGCAAAAATCCACTTCGGTGGTCATGGACTGATCGGTGATGTCCAGAAAATTCGCGCCGGATAGAATTCCGCGTTCCCGGGCCAACGTATTGGCCTGTTCCATCACCCCGCTTCCACCGCCGGTGACAATACCGATCCGCCGACCCCAAAAATCAATGAGCGCATCCATAAGGGTGCCGAGCCGTGCCTGGCCCTTTTCGGAAAGCCGGCGGTTGGATCCATAAAAAGCAAACAGCATGGATTTGTGAAAATCGGCAATCCTTTCGGGGGCCACGAAATAGCCCTTGCCGTCGCGCATGGTGTGCTTCATCAGGCGGCCGTTAAGCCCGGATACCCAGAAAACTTCGAGACCAAACGCATGATACTCTTCGAGGCGATGATGGTCCTGCTGGGACAAAAACGGCCCGTGTTCGCAAGACGGCTCGTAAAAATACAGACTTTTGAATTTTCCCTCGCAGGTCAGGTTGATAATATCGCGGG
>JAOZSC010000078.1:0-4889 GCA_029939875.1 Desulfobacterales bacterium | reverse complement strand
GCTCGATAATATTCGGAAAATACTTCATTGCCAGTACCGCCGGCTTATCATTTAAGGATTCACCGATCCGGGAGGTCGCATACACATGGGCGCACTGGCTGGCAGGCGAAAAATCGCGCCTGGCCACCGCGCACATGGCCCGCGTCACCTGGCAGGCTTGGGGGGGACCGTTTCGCAATATTCGGGCGTTTTCCAAGCCATCGCGCCGGTCTGCAATGATGGCCACGGGCTTATCGATAAAATGGCAGGTGGAACGCCGGGGGAGGTCGAACAATTTTTCAAGCTTGCGCATCTGACGGTAGGTGTGAAAATGGTGTTTTTTGCCAATTTTTTTGGGCTGCTCGCTCTTTTCAGAACGGGCCGCGCGGTATATCCGGGCGGATATCAGCGGATTGACGATCGGATGGTCACTCTGGTTGACGATTTCCAGATAAATTCGAATCCCGCGGGTTTTGATGGGGTCCAGCACGGTCGCCGGCAGATTGCGCCCCAGGGCAAATCCACTTTGCAGGACCACGTAATGTTCATTGAGATACATGGAACAGGTGGTCACAACGCCCTGTCCCGGTGCAATGGTTACCGCCGACACCGCTTCCCGGACCTGGTACCGGTTGAGAAGTTCACGGCCGTCTTCCTGCAGCAAAATCCGACCCAGAGTTTTTTTGTTCAGCGGTTCCCGAACCCGGCACACAATCTTGTGCGGTGCGATGACAATGCTGCCGTCGCTGGAAATGGTCGTGGAGGCTGGCAGCTTCAATTCCGCGCGTTCAATGGCGGCCAGAACTTCATCGGAACTCAGCAGTGCATCAGGATCGCAAAAGACCAGCCGGCCTACAGGCAGCCCCAGGGTGAAAAAATCCTGCAGCTGCTCCAGATCAGGATAGCCGGGAATCTGTGAAGATGCTGACAGGGTCAGGGTGACAATATCGTCCCGCAAAGTGTCGGCCGCAGGTGGGGCGCACTTGATCTGAACCCCAAGCCGGGCAATCCGGGAGCGCTCGCTGAAAAGGATGTGCTCCGGCTGGTTCTTGAGCCGCTCGACCAGCTGCTCGCTGAGCCCGAAGGCGGCCTCAAATGTCATTGAGCGGGAGTTGACCTCCAGAATCCTGGATATCACGCCGTCTTCAGATTGTAAAAGCCCGCGCAGAAAGTGGTTGTTCGAATGTCTTTTCGCCATGATCTTAAGCCTTGCAACCTGTTTCACACGACCGCTTCGAACCGTCGGTCACTCAAGGCACTTGAGGAACGGATCATGCGAACAGGGGGGAATTCAAGATAGTGTCAATCCACCAATGGTGGGTAGAAACAAGATAAGGCTTGCCTGTTTAAATGCAACTGTCCGGGACGTAAAACTGGATATGGGAAAATCGCCGAAAGAGGGTCATTTCCCCGAATTTTTCAGCAAATTCTCAATGATTATGTATCGTCACTTTTCGCGTTTTTCTTTAGCGGACTGGCGGAATTTAAATTGACATCTGCAGGCCTGTCT
This sequence comes from Desulfobacterales bacterium, assembly GCA_029939875.1. Taxonomy (GTDB): domain Bacteria; phylum Desulfobacterota; class Desulfobacteria; order Desulfobacterales; family JAFDCJ01; genus JAFDCJ01. Next base: position 3,400 of record JAOZSC010000078.1, on the reverse strand, counting down.
TTTACCATGCCTGCGACCGGAAAGCTGTAACATGAAGATATCCCATGCACATTCAATTTCTCATCCTGCCGGCGCCGACCCGCCGCGCGGACTGTTTATTATGGACTTTGACGGCACGTTGCTGGGTTCGGACCGGACGGTGGCGCGCGTCGATCTCAACGCCCTGGAAAAAATTGGCCGTCAGGCTGTGGTGCGGGTCATCGCCACCGGCCGGTCGCTGTATGTATTTAATACCGCCGTCACAGAGGTTTTGCCGGTGGATTTTGTTATTTTTTCCATGGGAGCGGGTGTTTTGCAGTATCCGGTCGGCAAAATCGTCCGTTCGGTGAGCCTTGATCCCAACGAAGTCATGCAGGCGTACAGCGTCCTGAAAGCCTGCGGTCTGGATTTTATGGTCCATCGCCGCATCCCTGAAAATCATTGGTTCAGCTATCACCGGTCAACTTCACACAACCCGGACTTTGAAAGACGCCTTTCGCGCTATAAACGCTTTGCCGCCCCCTTCACGGAAGCATCAGATGGGTTCGGCCCCGCCAGCCAGCTGCTGGCGGTCGTATCGCATCGGGACGGCAAGGATATGCTGGAAAAAGTCCGTGGCCTGCTGCCGGATTTTAACGTAATCCAGAGTACTTCTCCCCTGGACGGCAAGTCCACCTGGATCGAAGTCTTTCCCGCTGCTGTTTCAAAAAGCCTGACGGCGGCCTGGCTGGCAGAAAAGCTGGATATCGCCAAATCTGAAATTGTGTCGGTGGGAAATGATTACAACGATCTGGATTTGCTCGAATGGGCTGCTGAAAGCTACGTGGTCGACAATGCGCCGGCAGATCTTAAAAACCGCTTTGCCCGGGTCGCCTCCAATGACCATGGGGGCGTGGCCGAAGCGGCAAAGCGGTGGTTGACAGAAAGGTATAAGGTAAAAGGCTAGCGCAGGGCGCAAGGGTCTGCAGCCTGAGGAGCAGTGTGCTAACGCTTCGCTCCCCTGCCCGAATTTTATCCCGCCGAACATTGCTCCCTGCCCCAGACCCTGTGGTCATTAATTCCTAAATCCGAAATAAAATAATTCCGAATTCCCCTTTCCACATTCCGACTTCCGAATTCGAATCATCCCGCCACTTTCTGCAACGCTTCTTCAAATATGGACAGGCATAAATCGATTTCGCCTGCGGAAACGGTCAGCGACGGCGAAAATCGGATGCTGTTCTCCCCGCAGCCCAGCAGCAGCAGGCCCTTTTCAAAGGCTTTTTTGATGATCAGGCTTCGCCATTCGGTTGCCGGCTCTTTGCTCTGACGATCCTTTACCAGTTCCGCTGCGACCATCAGGCCTTTGCCGCGCACGTCTCCGATGCACTCAAATCTTTCGTAAAGTTCGCCAAGACCTTTTAAAAGCCGTTGGCCCTGTTGACGCGCATTTTCCATCAAACTGTTTTCCAGCAGCTCGATAGTGGCCAGCGCCGCCTGGCAGGAAACAGGATTTCCGCCGAAAGTGGATGCATGGGAGCCGGCCTCCCAGTCCATGATTTTGGCCGGGGCAATCGTAGCGCCCAGGGGCATTCCGGAAGCAACCCCTTTGGCCACGGCCACAATATCGGCCGCCACCCCAAAATGCTGCATGGCAAACATCTTGCCGGTCCGCCCCATGCCGGACTGCACTTCATCGGCAACATACAGGATGCCGTATTTTTTGGCGATACGATGCAGCTCTTTGTGAAATCCCGGGGGCGGCACGATGTAGCCGCCCTCGCCCTGGATCGGCTCCACAAAAATGGCCGCCACCTCCTCGGGGGGCACCGTTGTCCGAAACAGGGTGTCCTCCACCCAGCGGGCACAGTACATATCGCATTGTGGGTATGTAAGATTATAGGCGCATCGATAACAGTAAGCATAGGGGATATGGGTGATGCCGGGCACAAAGGGGTTGTAATGTTTTTTCTGGATCGCTTTGCTGGCGGTCAGCGAGAGCGCCCCCATGGTGCGGCCGTGAAAAGCGCCGAAAAACGCGAGGTTCAGCTCCCTTTTGGTGTGCCAGCGTGCCAGCTTAAAGGCGGCTTCCACCGCCTCGGCGCCGGAATTGCCGAAATAGACCCGTTTTTTACCTCTGCCGGGAACCAGGCCGGACAGTTTTTCCGCCAGGACGATCTGGGGCGTATAGTAAAAATCCGTGCCGGACATGTGCAGCAGCCGTTTGGCCTGTTTTTCTATGGCCCGCACAACTTTGGGATGGCAGTGACCTGTGGCGTTGACGGCAATGCCGGCCGTAAAATCAAGAAACACGTTGCCATCGACATCCTGGATCCAGAGACCCGCTCCTTTTTCGGCAACCAGCGGATATGACCTTGTGTAAGAGGGCGAAACAAAAGCCTTGTCCAGTTTGATTAGCTCCTTGGCCCGGGGCCCGGGCAGCGGCGTTTTGATTTGCGGAGATTTCATACAGGTTCCTTTCTCGTTTCGGATTGTAAAACTTATGCAAAATACACTGCCCTGCATTGACAGTCAATCACGGATCTTTGTAAACTATTGCAGGGCAGAAAAATTTTGTAGCAGCAAACCAGGTCTAGATTCTTTTTTTGAAATAGGTAAGCGGTTCAGGGGTTCAACGTTCAGGGTTAAAAACCTCAACCAATCTAATATCAAGGAAATTCTGTCTTCATTGTGTTTATAAAAATCGTTTCCTCAAATGGGGTATTACGCGTATTGCCGGATCTTGATCAATGTGGTGAGATATATCCAGCGGTAACCTCGGAAGCGACCTGCTCCAGGCCTGGCAATGCCTGCGCAACCTGAACCGCATTGATGAGTTGGACGAATTTCGAGAGAAAGTGATTGCAAGACACGCGGATAACTGACGCCTGCGATGGCGAGCGCTGGCGGTGGCTGCTGGAAAATGCAGCCGAACTGGACCCTGGCCGCATCTCCCATATAAAATATACCCTGGCGATTTTTCTTCACGGTCAATTCGGTGTCCAGACCCTGTCAGCCTATAGCCATTTTTTCGCCCGCTTCCTGTCGCAACCCGACAAGGATTCACTGACTGAAGCGCTAAGCCCCTATGAAGTTCATGCCCTTGGAAAAACTATCTGGGAGATTCCCGCCGGCACCATTGATCCACCGGAAGCCCCACTTGAGTGCGCAAAAAAGAGAACTGATCGAGGAAAGCGGTTATCAGGCTGAACAATGGCACAAACTCGGGGAAATAACGCCGGTGCCGGGATACTCAAACGAACGCATCCACTAAGAAATATTGTTTACAAAGCAAAAAAACAGGGCCGGATTAAGAACTTGAAAAGAGGTGTTTATGGCGCGGCCTAAACCTGCGTCATTTTTATTTCTTCTTTTTGAGTTGTAAATCCACTCTTTTTTTTCTTCGTATCGATCACGAGATTTGGCAGCTATAATTTTATTT
>JAOZSC010000077.1 GCA_029939875.1 Desulfobacterales bacterium | reverse complement strand
TTTTTGAAAAAGAACCCGCCTTTGGCTTCCATACTGCCCATCAGGGAGTTTAGAATCATAATAGAACGGCGCATATAAATTTCGTTGGGATGGTTGGCCCCACGGTAGCCGAAATGAAAAATCACCGAGGGTTTGTCCTGGCTGAGCTCCCGGGCCAGGTCCACAATCGCGTTGGCGGCAATTCCTGTTTCCAGTTCGGCCCATTCGGGGGTGTAGGGATGGATAAAATCCTGCAGCCCGGGCAATCCCTGCACCCAGCGGTCCACATAAGCTGCATCGTACAGCCGTTCTTTGAGAATCACATGGATCAGCGCATAATTGAGCGCCAGGTCCGTTCCCGGCCGGATCATCCAGTAGCGATTCGCCTTGGTGGCGGTGATGGTCACCCTAGGATCGATATAAGTCAACTTGGCCCCTTTTTCCAAAGCAACCATCAAATTGTTGACCGGTTTGACCTCCAGCGCTTCAAACAGGTTGCGCCCATACATGACGATATGCTTGGTGTTCTTGTAATCCATGCTCATCTGGGCATCGGTGTACCCGAACAGGGAGCGGCAAGCCGTGTTGACCGATCCCTTGCACAGGGCGTCATGGGTAAAATGATTTGGAGATTTAAGCGCTTTTAAAAAGGTCTTGCTGACATGGGTGGCCAGCTGGGTGCGTTCTCCAATGACGACGCTGTGGCCCCCGTGTTTTTCGATAATAGATTTCAATTTGTCACCGACATAATCCAGGGCCTCGTCCCAGCTGGCCTTGCGCCAGTGGCCCGAACCGCGCTCCCCCACCCTGATCATGGGTGACTTCACCCGCTGGTCGTCGTAAAGCAGCGAAATTCCAGCAGATCCACGCGGGCACAGGCTGCCCTCCATCCCAGCCACCTGGGGATTGCCTTCGATCCATTTGACCTGACCGTCTTTTACCAGGACCCGTATCGGGCACCTGACCGAACACATAAAACACAGACTGTAGACTTCTTTTTCCATGATATCCTCCAGAAAAATATGGTAATTTACCAAAATTATACGCAAATATTGCAAAATCGCCGGCGGCGGCCACGGCAACAACCGCCGCCCTGGCAATGCTGTCTACACAGACCATCCTGAATAGCAATAATCATACCACCGGAAAGATGAAATAGACATCTGGACATTCAAATCGCCTCCCGAATAATTAGATATATTTTCAGGTAGATAAGCAAATTCGCACTATCGAACCCATTTACCCGGCCCCGGGAAAACACTCCTCTGACAACAAGCATGCAATATTTTTATTGCAGTGGCCGTTTTTTGCTGCACAAACGGATCCTCTTGAAATTACATGCAATCCGGATAATAAGCCGGCAGTGCATTTTTTTTTGTGCAGCCTGTGAAGCGCTCCGGGGACTGCCGGCACCCTTCGCGACACGGCGGCAAGGGCGTTGATCCGGCCTTATCCCATTAATTTTAAAGCAAAAACACCTACCGACGGGTCGCTGTGGCCACTGGATGCTGGATCGCAATAATACATGGCACATTGCTTGCTTCTGCTGGAGGGCAATGTGCGCCGCGTGGAGCCGGCTGGCTATGATGCCGGGCTGCGACCGCATTTTTGTTGTATTTTCAGGACACGGACTCGCATGCACCTGAAATATTAAAGTTTACGGAGAAAAAATCATGAGAGCGGCATTTGCCTTACTGATGAACTGGGACCTGTTTGAAAATCAGAAATTTTACCTGCTGCGTCAAACAACTGCTGCAGTTTTAACCGGTGTGGGGGGAACCCTGCTGGTAACAATATTTCTGACAACCCTTTTGCCGGTATTTAAAGTGATTCATTTTATCCCCTGGTTGATAGGCTTTAACAGCGCCATGACTGGCTATTGCCTGGTGGATAAAACCCGCGATGCCCTTGCGCACCGGCAGATTGTCGCACTGGCCGCCGGTTTGGCCAACGCTCTGGTCACCACCGCCGCCTTGATCGCCCTTTGCATTTACAGCCTGGAAGCCAATCTGTTTGGTCCCCGGGAGATAATATTTTTCACTGTCATCGGCACGGCCTGCAGTGAACTCGGTGCCTGGCTGGCGGCCCGGTATTTCAAGCTCTAACAAATTAAATCGAAGCATTTAAATATTAAGCTTCAAAACCTAACACCTAAAGGAGGAGATGATGAGAAAAAAATTACCCCTGTTCAGTCTAATGCTTATCGCACTGGCCGCCCTGCTGGCGCTTCCCACCGGTGCATTTTCCGCGGTGACACTGTCAGCCCCCGACTACAAGGCCGGCGGCACGGTCACCCTCGAGGGCACCATCGCCCCCGGCCAGGAGCTGTATATCGCGATTGCCGAACAGAAGATGTTTGCCCCCAAGGACACCGAAGGCGTTAACGAACTCAAACGGTTTAAAAAAGATGCCCCACAAAAGGGTTTTGCCATGGACACCGCCATACCGCCGCTTTACTACATGCTGACCAGCGCCCCGGATAAGTTCGGCAAAATTGCGCAGAAAAAATTCGGCGGCCCTTCCTTTTTCACCCAGGGGGGCAAAAGAGGGCTGTACAAAACCACCATGTTCAAGCTTGCAAAATATGATGCGTTGTCCCCTGAAGCCAAAAGTGTCCTGGGGCCCATTAAAACCGCCGAACAGTGGAAATTTTACAAGTATGCCCATCAGAGCAGCTACGGCATCAACACCATCGTCAAGGAAAGCACCAAGGTCGGCAAAGTCACCATCTTCGCCCGAAGCGTGATGGGCGATTACAACACCTCGAAAAACTACTGGGACAAGGGCACCACAATTTCCCTCGATAAAAAGACGGGCAAGTTCACGGCCTCCTTTAAATCCTTTCGTCACACACCGCCGAACACGAAATTTGACGTTTATGTCAACGGCGCCAAGGCCGGCAGCTACAATATCAGCAAAAACGGATTCTGGCTGTCTTTGGGCGGACGGTACATGAATCCACTCTGGATTATTATCGGCGCCATCTTTGTAGGCACCTATTTCTCCATGATTGGAGCCGCCGGCGGCATGCTGATGGCGGCTTTCCAGGTGATCGTTGTGCAAACCGCCGGTCCGGTGGGAATCAACGCCGCCAATGTCCTGCGGCCTTCGAATATGGCCCTGACCCTGTTTTCACCTCTAGGCTCTTTTTACCGCTACGCCGTCAAGGAAAGGCGGGTCGCCTGGCCGGTGGGTATCTCCTTCGGGGTGGGTATTTTCATAGGTTCCATCTGGCTGGGAAAATATGCCACCCAGTACCTGCCCATGAAAAGCTACAAGGAATGGCTGGCGGTGCTGGTGGTGCTCATGGGAATCCGGACCCTTTATGAGCTTTCTCCGAAGGTCATGGAAAAACGCAAGAACATTAAGGCCATGGTCAAAAAGTTCAATGCAGCAGTTGCCAAGGCCAAGTCCGAAGGCACCTCGGTGGAAATGGGCCGCATCGAACCGGTCAAATCCGGCCTGACCGATTACCGGTTCAAATTCTGGGGTGAGGAGTTCACCATCAACCCGCTGCTGTTCGGCCTGCTGGGACTGGTTATCGGAATCGTATCCCGCAGCTTTGGTATCGGCGGCGGATTCCTGCTGGTGCCGGCCATGACCACCCTGGGGGCACTGCCCATGTACGTTGCCGTGCCCATCTCATTGATCGGAACCTGTTTTTCCAGTATCGGCTCTTTTCTGGGGTATCTGATGAACGGCTACCTGCCGGATATGTGGCTGATGATTTCCATTATCATCGGCGGCTTTGTCGGCGGCATGCTCGGCAGCCGCGCACAGAAGCTTTTCAGCGAGAAAACCCTGAAAGTCGTACTGGCCATCACCCTGTTCTTTTTGTTCTTCCGTTTCTTTAAGATTGAAATTTGGGTCTAAAACGTGATAATCAACCCCCGATTGAGCAACATGCTCAATCGGGGATTTTTATTTTCGTGGTTGAAACAGCCTAACTTGGACTTTCTGCATAACCGTATTTATTTTTTACAGACGATCGGTCCTGTTATAAAAAATTTACTATGGATGCGTTTTTAGACATTCTCTGGCGATATATCCTTATCGCCGTTCAATATGGCAAAAGTCTGCTGGACATTGCCTTTACCCCCCTCAACACTCTGGGACCGGCTTTCGCCATATCCGTCATCGCCCTGATTACGGTGGGCATCACCAAATTTTTATCCAAAAATTTTAAAACCCGCCGCTACCGGCGGCTGCAACAACAATTTACGCACTGGTACAAGATCCGCCAGGAAGCCAAAAAATGCGAGGACCCCGAAAAAGCCAAACGCCTGACAAGAAACATCGACGAGGCCCGGCTCAACAGACTATATTACGACTATTTTTTTGAAGGTCTGTTAATCAGCCTGGTCACCAAGTACCTCCCGGTTTTCACCATGCTCGCCTATGTGAATGATGCTTACCGCTCGGCCAACCTGGTAAAACGCTTCGGACGGGACGCTATCTTTTCCTTCGGCGGTACTAACGGCACGGTGCCACCGGTGGGCGCCGTATTCTGGTTTGTCCTGTCCTTGGCTTTTTTTTACATAGCCTGGCACATTGGTAATAAAATTTACACCCGCCACCGGATGCCCGCCGAACAGAGCTCACAATAATCTTCGATGCCCCCCGGGTAACGCTGCCCGGATTGCGAATTCAGCGCTGTCGGAACAAAGCCGCTTGGTCTCACCGAACATCCCGCTTCCCGAAAAAGAATCAACTTAAACGTGATTAAATTTGCCACCCGGATAAAAATATAATATAGCTAAACTGATTGGTTCAGGGTTTGGGGCTCCGACCCCACAAGCAGAGTTCAGGGTGCAAGAGTTACAACCGCTGGAGCTTGCGACGAGTTTTTTAAATTTAACCAGGAGGTCGGATTACGCCCCAAATTGACACCTGTAGTGAAATCAAAATGCATATTACGCGGGCCGACCGCAACTTTTTAAGAACTTACCTGAAAACGACACAATCCTTTAGGTTGACTGAAAAATGAAAATCAAAACTATTTTTTTTATGGCGGCGTCCACCTGCCTGGTGTTCATCCCAAATCCCGTCCTGGCCACCCAGGGCCATGGAGGAATTGAGGGAGTCTACGCCCACCAGCTGGCCCACGTGTTTTTTATCATTTCCATGGGCGGACTCATCTACTGGTTAAAACAGCGGGGGCTGGTACGTGAATCCGGTTGGCGGCTGATCCAGCTGTCCGCCTTTTTTTTCCTGCTGTGGAACCTGGACGCCGTTTTCGTGCATGCCCTGGACGACCAGTTTAAAATTATCCAGCTCCAGCACGCGGGTTCCTGGGCCGTTCGGATTACCAGCGTGCAGAATAATAAGATGCTTGAGGGTCTGTACTATCTTGCCAAACTGGATCACCTGTTGTGTGTGCCGGCAATTATTTTTCTGTACCTCGGTTTAAAACGACTTTTAGCGGACCAATCGCCCCGCGCCCCCAAACAGGAGCACTCATGATTTTTTCCGCCATACCGATCTGGGTCGTCGACAGCGTCGGCTCCTTTTTAATGATCATCTTCTCCTTTTTGTGCCTGCGGCTGGTCACCAAGTTGAGAAGCCAGGACCGCAACAATGTGATCTGGACCTATCTGTTATGGTTGTGCTATGGTCTGGCGCTTTTTGCAGTATCACGCTCGGTGGGCCATATCCTCAAGCGGGTGCTTTTGTTTTCCGGACAACAAACTGCCTGGCGAAGCATCCAGCCTTACAGTGGTGCGGTCAATACCCTGATGTTCGTTCTGGTGGCCTCGATCACGCTTTTTTTTGAACGCATCTGGATCGTATACCAGCAGATTCTAAAGGACAAACAGGCCCTGCAGTCCGCCCACCAAAAACTGGTTTATCTCAATCAGAATCTTGAGTACATGGTGGATGAAAGAACCCGTGCGCTGACACAGTCCGAGCACAAGTACCGCCGAATTTTTGAAGTTTCAAAGGACATGATCCTGGTTTGTAGAAAAGACGGGCAGGTCGTGGATCTGAATCCTGCCGGCTATAAAATGCTGGGATTGCATGCCCAGCGGGCAATCGGCAACGGCATGCGGCTGCAGGACTATCTGGCAAATGATGAGCACTGGAATGCAATTATCGAAGCCATCAAAACCCAGGGATTCATCTCCAGTTTCGAAGTCGACTTGAAAAATAAGGAAGGCCGGCAGATTAAAGCGCTGGTCAGTGGAAGTCTGGACAAAGGCACCGGGACTACTGTGGACACCATTCACTTTCTGGTCAAAGACATCGAACAGCGCCGGGTGATGGAAAGGCAGATGGCCCAGGCCGAGAAGCTGGCCTCCATCGGGCAGCTTTCCGCAGGCGTCGCCCACGAAATCAATAATCCCCTGGGAATTATCCTCGGTTACACCCAGCTTTTGCTGAAAAGCAAAGGCAGCAAACAAGAACGCCATGACGATCTCAAGACCATTGAAAAACACACCCGCAATTGCAAAACCATCGTGGAGGACCTGCTTAATTTTGCCAGGGAATCGGAACCGGAAACTGACGTTGTCCAGATTCATGACATTATCGATGATGTTTTGAATTTTATGCAGCATCACTCCAACCTGGTCGACATCCGAGTTGAAACTGAGTATGATCCGCAGGTTCCGTCGCTGCAGCTGGATGAAAAAAAAATCAAGCAGGTATTCATCAACCTGATCATGAATGCCAAGCACGCCGTGGATAGTGGCGGTATGATCAAAATCACCACCAGCTTCGACAGCCGGACCGGTCTGCTGTCCATCATGGTAGCCGACACCGGTCATGGCATTGAAAAAAAGAACCTGTCGCGCATTTTCGATCCTTTTTTCACCACCAAACCCACCGGTGAGGGCACCGGCCTCGGGCTTTCGGTCAGCTATGGCATCATTAGAAATCACGGTGGGGATATTGCCGTGGACAGCGAGATTGGAAAAGGCTCCACCTTTACCATTACGCTGCCCGTGGAAAAAAATAAAGGGGACCGTTGAGCCACAAAGACACCAAGTCACAAAGCAAAAATATAAAGTTCAAAGCATAATTAGAAAGGGAAGAATTTATCCCCAAATAAAATTTCAGTGTCTTTGTACCTTTGCGGCCGAATGATTACGCACAAGGGAAATACCCGATGAACCACCGATCGATTTTAATCGTTGATGACGAGCATGACATGCTGCAGCTGTTGAAAAGAAGCCTTGAGCCTGAGCTAAATTGCCATGCGCAAACGGCGACTTCCGGTGAACAGGCCCTGCAGCTGTTGGAAGCCGGATTTTTTGACCTGGTGCTTGCCGATATCAAGATGCCGGGAATGGATGGACTGCGACTGCTTGAATTAATCAAAAAAGACAGCCCGCAGCTTACGGTTGTCATGATGACCGCGTTCGGCCATATCGAAACCGCGGTGGAGGCCATGAAGCGCGGCGCCTATGATTTTGTCACCAAACCCTTCGACCTGGATGCGCTGGCGGTGCGGCTGGAAAAAGCCCTGGAACGAAGCCAGCTGCTCAACGAAAATATCCGGCTGCAAAAAGAGTGTCGGGAACAAAACGTCTTTCAAAACATCGTCGGCAAAAGTGCGGTCATGCAACGTGTTTATGAAACCATCCAGATGGTCGCCAAAACAGATTTAACCGTGCTGATCACCGGAGAGTCGGGAACAGGAAAAGATCTCACCGCCAGGGCCATTCACGCGCTCGGCTCGCGCAGCAAGGGGCCCCTTGTGGCGGTCAACTGTCCCACGGTGCCGGAACTTATCCTGGAAAGCGAGCTGTTCGGCTATAAAAAGGGCGCTTTCACCCATGCCACCCGGGATAAAAAAGGATTGTTTCAGGAAGCACACCGCGGCACCATTTTTCTGGATGAAATCGGAGACGTCAGTCCCACCATCCAGGCAAAGCTGCTGCGAGTTTTGCAGGAAAAGGAGTTTAAACCCCTGGGCGATACCCACTCGGTGGCGGTTGACGTTCGCATTGTTGCCTCCACCAACCAGGCCCTGCGAGAAAAAATAAAAAACGGGGAGTTTCGGGAAGATTTTTTTTACCGGCTCAATGTGCTGCCGATTCACCTGCCTGCCTTGCGGGAACACCGTGAAGACATTCCCCTGATTGCCAGCCATCTGCTGGAAAAGCACTGTCGCAAGCTGAATAAACCGGCCAAAACGCTGTCTCCCGAGCTGCTGGAAATATTTGTAAACCGCGCCTGGAAGGGTAACGTGCGGGAAATGGAAAATCTCATCATGCAGGGAATCTTGTTCTCGTCCGGCGATGAAATCCGGTCCCGGGATCTGGGTCTGACAGATGGCAGCAGCCCCGCCTGCGTGGTGGACAGCACCGTTCAGGATCTGCCCTATAAACAGGCCAAGGAAGAAACCCTGCAGCGCTTCAACACCACCTATATCAACAGCCTGCTAACCAGAAGCCAGGGCAATGTCACCCGGGCAGCCCGGCTTTGCGGTATGGAACGCCAGGCACTGCAGCAGGTCATGCGCCGATACGGGATCACGGCCGAGCCGTTTCGCAACCCAAATCGCACCGGTTAAACCGGGCCGGAGCAGCAATACAGCGCGCCCTTTGACTCTCGGCGCCGATTGTGTAATTTTTCTCCCAGTTTTAATTCCTTCTTTTCACAATCCATTCCTCTGGGTCCATACCGGCTTCATTTTATTCTACCGAATTTATTGCCATTTAAACTTATATCAAAAAGTTGGCACCATTTCTGCATGTATCTCCTGGTCCTCAAAAAGTAACGCCGGATGTTCTTGCCGACAACAGCAGGGGGCCGTATTGGGCCAACCGTAAACGATACCAAAGAGGATAAAAATGAAACTTTCGATGCTAAAAATAGTACTGTGCGCGACGCTGGGTCTTTTCCTGTTGATGGCACCCTTTACGCTGGAGACCGCTCCCGGTGGAAAAATTTACGCCATGAGCAAAAGATCTTCACACCATCAAAATCATCAAA
>JAOZSC010000076.1 GCA_029939875.1 Desulfobacterales bacterium | reverse complement strand
TGTAAATTTCCATGCAGGGGGCGGCCGCATCCCCGGTAAATGCACCGGCATTGCCGACGTGGATGCCCTTTTTAACATCCGCGCTGTATCCGAATCCGGCCAGCAAAAGCACCAGCAGCATCGATGTCAGGATAATGGTTGACTTTTTCATGTTGTCCTCCTTTTTCAGGTGATGATGGGTGAGTTATCGGTGGGTAGGCCGGATGCCTCACAGGCTGTGGCCGGGGCCCACTTTTCTTTTGCTTATATTGCCACTTTATTTGATCGAAAGTCGAGGGTGCCCCGGATTCAATTCTATTTCTATTTTTTCATCTTGTTTACGATCAATTAAAGTTCCAGGTCTTCGGTGACAAACGCCTCCTGTCGTTTTTGCTCCAGCAGCAGCTTAATATCTTTTTTGGCAAGCTGCAGATGGGACGCAATGGCTTCATCAACTTTTTCCGGCACGCCGGAGTTCAGGGCTTCAAAAATCTGGTAGTGCCCGTTGCGGGTTTTTTTGGCCATTTCAGGCAGATGAATCAGCGCCATGCGATATTTGAGCGTATGTTCGCTCAGGGTCCGGCAGATCTGGTAAAGGGTTTTGGAGCGGGTGGCCTTGTAAAGGATTCCATGAAACTCCATGTCCAGATGGGTCATTTTGTCAGTGCGGCCCAGGGTGAGTGCTTCGTCGGTTTGTTTTAAATTCAGTGCCAGTAGATCGAATTCCTGGGTGGTGATTTTTTTAAGTGCCTGCCGGGCTGCCAGCTGCTCGATGGCCATGCGGGTGGTAAACAGGTCCTGGACGTCTTCATCGGACATTTCTTCAACGATGTAACCGGCCCGGGGAATGGAATACAACAGGCCTTCCAGGACAAGCTTGTGAAGGGCTTCACGAATCGGGGTTCTGCTGACCTGCATGTCCGCCGCCAGGGTGGACTCCACCAGGCGGGTGCCGCCCTTGATTTTTCCGGTGATGATTGCCGAACGCAGGTCTTTATACACCCGCTGGGTCAGGGAGTTCGGATCCTGTTTGGTGGTTTTAAGTACTTTCATGAATAGCCAGAGAAGAAGGGGTTATTGACAGCCAGGCAACAGACTCTGCGCAAGATCGCTTCGGCCTCAGGTTGCAATATTTCTTCTTGTAGTATAGTGAGGCTGCTTTGTCAAGATGAAGTTTCGCAAGCAAAAACTTTATAACCATATGATAAAACAGAATATATACAATAGTATGCCAGTAGCATGTCAGAAAAATACACTTGACATACAAGGCGGTTGCGCCTACACTGCACCTGTTTTAAATAGGCTTTAATTACGACTCTTTTGGTTTAGGATCAATTGGGGTACTACCGCTCCCGAGGCGTGGATGAAAAAAATGTATAAATTAAAGGTAACGGTCGAAAAAATTGACGGCTATTGCAACCAGCCCCTCCTGGTGGGAGACAGTTTTCTTCTCGACGGCGGAAAGATCATCATCCCGGAGGGCAAGCATGTCTGCATGTGGGCCCTGCAGAGTATGATGCCAATTTTTCCGCTGCTGCAACGCGTGGAGCCTGAAAAAGGAGACTGGACCGGCAAATCCGGCCAGGTCTTCGTTTGCCCGGATCCAAAGGGACGGGTGCATTTTCGTATCGAAAGGCTGGTGGAACAATGATAACCCTTGAGATTGAAAAATGTTCCGGCTGCAGCCGCTGCGAGGTCAACTGCACGTTTTTTCATTCCGGCAGGATCGGCCGCAGTGCTGCCCGCATCAAAGTGGTAAAAATTGAAGCCCTTGGAATTGACTACCCGGTGGTCTGTCAGCAGTGCCGGGAGAGATATTGCACGCGATGTCCGGAAAATGCCATTGAAATCGGGGCTCTGGGACAGGTAATTGTTTCCCCGACATTGTGCACGGCCTGCGGCACCTGTGAAACCATGTGCCCCATCGGCGCCATCGAACTGTTTGAGGAAATACCGCGGGTCTGTGACCTGTGCGGTGGAGATCCGCGCTGTGTCAAGGCCTGCACTCTGGACGCGATCCACTATGAAGCGGATGCCGGCGATAAAGTCAGCCTGAAGGTGTTTAAAAAAGACAGTCGCAATCTCGCTCCGGAAGAAAAACGTCATCGTTATGCGCTCGCATCGGCAAAAGAATTAAGAGATCAATGGGTTGTTGAAAGGAGAGGGTAAATGCTGCACGGATACGGCGGACACATTCTCAGGGTGGATCTGACCACCGGGCACACCCGGCGTGAAAAAACTGATCCCAGTTTTATGCTCGATGTCATCGGTGGACGCGGTCTTAATTCAACGCGTTTGTATAATGAGTTGCCGCGTGATGTGGATCCGCTCTCACCGGACAATATGCTGCTTATCGGCGTTGGCCCGCTGACCGGATCACTGCTGTCGGCTTCGGCCTATATGACGATTTCCGGAAAATCTCCGATGACAGGTATTCTCGGCGATTCGGCGGCCGGTGGGTTTATGGGCCCCGAAATCAAGCAGGCCGGATATGATCAGATCGTGATGACCGGCTGCTGTGAAAAACCCTGCTATCTTTTCATCGCCGACGATCACGTCGAGATCCGGGATGCATCCCATCTATGGGGGTTGGATATCTGGCAGACCACCGCCGCGATCCGCAAGCAGCTCAATGACAATGCCGTTCAGATTGCCGCCATCGGGCCGGCCGGGGAAAATCTGGTCAAGTATGCCACCGTGGCCTGCAATAATTCGCGCATGTTCGGTCGCAGCGGCATGGGGTGCCTGTTCGGCTCCAAGCAGCTAAAAGCGGTGGCCGTCAGGGGCCGGGGCACCGTGAACCTGGCGGATCCTCCCGGTTTTCTCGCACTTTGCCGGCAGATGGATCAACGCATCATGGCCCACCCGGAATATGCGCAGCGCAACGCCCTGGGCTCCACGTTGCTGATGAAGGCTTTAAACGGCATCGGAATTTTACCCACCAATCATTTTCAAAAAGGGTTGTGCAGCTACGTGGACCGCATCAGCGGGGAGACCCTGGCGGATCAATACAAAGTAAAGAACAAGGCCTGCTTTAACTGCAATGTGCATTGCTCCCGCTATTACATCAGTGCCGAGGTCGAGGGTGAGGGACCGGAATTTGAGACCCTTTGCAGCTATACCTCCCGAATCGGCAACGATGATCTGGGCTTCGCCCTTAAAATGACATCCTTTCTCAACCGTATGGGGATGGATTCATTGAGTTCCGGTGAAACTATCGGCTGGGCCATGGAATGCGTCCAGCGGGGGCTGTTGAACAAAGAGGATTTTGACGGGCTCGATTTCAGCTGGGGCAACTGCCGAACCATCGAAAATCTGCTGGGGATGATCGCGCACCGGCAAGGCATTGGAGACGCCTTTGCTGAAGGCACTCGCAGCCTGGCCGCTCGTTACGGCAAGGGTACCGACGAATATGCCTTTCACGTCAAGGGGCTGGATATGATCTGCGGTGACCCGCGCGGGATCAAGGCTTTCGGCCTGACCTATGCCATTGCCTCCCGGGGTGCCGACCACCTGAGGGCGGAACCCTTTTTCGAACTGACCGAACGTTACGATGAGGCTGAAAAGCGTTGGGGCATCAGAGAGATTGCCGATCGGCTGGCCGATAGAGGCAAGGCGGTTCTGGTGGAGCATACTGAACGCCAGGCGTTGCTGACCGATTGTCTGACCATGTGTAAAAACATCGGTTTGAGCATGGATATCCTCGATTTTGACTTCGCTTCCCGTTTGTTGATCGCCGGTACGGGTTTGAAATTTAGCCCGGAAAAAGTTACAGAAGCCTTAAACGGGGTGATCGAACGGGATCGCAGGATTAATATCGATTTCGGGGTTACTGCCGACCAGGATACCCTGCCGCGACGCTTCACCCAAGAGCCGCTGGAAGCGGGAGCCTCAAAAGGGCAGGTCGTCCCAGTGGAGCGCATGGTCAAAGAGTACTACCAGCTGAAGGGGTGGGACGGCAAAGGAGTGCCACGGGATTAAGCATAGGAAGCGAATGCGGAATGAGACGAATGTGGAAGTCGGAATGCGGAATGCGGAACAAAAGGATGGGACAGGGAAGAATGCGGAAGTGGGAAGGATAATGAATAGGGAAAGTGGATGATTGTGTCGAATCGCTTAACCATAAGGCTCAGACGACCCAATCAATCAAGTTGACAAAATTATTTAGTTCTCATGCATTAGCTGCGGAAAATTATCATGGCCAAATTCATATTCGGCGGTACCACCAACTACGGCCAGCTCGCCGGTATTTTAATGCTCGAATCCAGCATCCCGCGGCTTCCCGGTGATCCAGGGCATGCGCAGACTTTTGATTTTCCTGTCCGCTACGGGGTGATCCGCGATTTTGCCTTTGAAGACCTGGTTGACATCCGGACCGAGCATATCGGGCACATCATTGCCGTGGCCCTTGAACTGCAGCGCGAAGGGGTGAGTTTTGTTGCCGCTGACTGCGGATTGTTCGCCGCGTTTCAACGCCACATTGCCGATGCCCTCAGCATCCCGTTTATCGGCTCGTCGTTACACCTGCTGCCGCTGATTGCCGCTTTTTTACCCGCTTCGCAAAAAATCGGGCTGATTACCGGCGATACCCGGATGCTGAAACCAGCCCATCTTGAAGCCGCTGGTGCGGATCCGCTCCGGCTGGTGATCCGCGGCATGGAAGACAACCGGGAGTTTCAAAATGTTGTCATCCATCGTGGTCGGAAACTTGACCCCCAGGCTATGCAGGCCGGGGTTTTGGCCGCTGTCGAGGACCTTTTCCGATCCGAACAGTCCATCGGCGCCGTGGTGCTGGAGTGCACCAACCTGATTACCTTTCGCAGCGATATCCAGAACCAGTTCGGCGTGCCGGTCTTTGATCTGGTGAGCCTGATGGAGTTTTTTGCCGATGGATACCGGTTCAGAAGTTTTTCCGCCCGCTATCTGCGTAAACCATAACGTGTTTGTGATCCACCACGCGAGCCTATCCCCGTTTTCAACTCATTGGCCGCACCGCACGGCACACAATGATTTGAAAACTCTATATTTACAGACAGGTTGCCCATCTTGACAATCACAAATTTGCACCCATAATATACTCAACAATTCCAATTAAATTATTCCGGATAAGCACTTACATTATTATTAAAACTTAGGAGGGATGCTGGAAAATGGCCGTCAAAACCGAAACCCATGAATTCAAGACTGAAGTCAAACAACTGCTGAACCTGATTATTAACTCGCTTTATTCCAACAAGGAAATATTTTTGCGGGAACTGATATCCAACGCTTCGGACGCGATTGACAAGTTGCGTTTTAAAGCCCAGACCGAAGAAGGTATTCTCGGTGACGATACGCAATTCGAAATCAAAATCAAACGGGATGCAATCAAGAATACCCTGACGGTTGAAGACAACGGTATCGGCATGACCTACGATGAGGTGCTGGAAAATATCGGTACCATTGCCAAAAGCGGCACCAACGGTTTTCTGGAAGCCATGGAGCTGCTCAACAAGGAGGCCACGATTACTCCCGAGTTGATCGGCCAGTTTGGCGTCGGGTTTTACAGCTCATTTATCGTGGCCGAAAAGGTTACGCTGCTGACAAAGGCTGCGGGCAGCGACAAGGCTGTGCGCTGGGAATCCCACGGGGACGGTGAATTTACGATCAGCGAGGCCGAAAAGGACAGCCGGGGAACGGTGGTTACCCTGGAGATGAAAAAAAAGCAAGAAGGCGATCAGGATTTCACGGACGAATGGACCATTCGCAACATCGTCAAGCAGCATTCCGATTTTGTAGCCTATCCGATCGTCATGGATGTGGAAAAAGACGAACCCATTGCCGAAGAGGAACAAATCAAGGATTCAAGTGGCAAACCGATCGGAGAGACCACGCGCAAGGTGGTCAAGAAAGAAACTTTAAACTCCATGAAGGCCATCTGGTCCAAAAATAAAAATGACGTCAGCGATGAGGAATACAACCAATTTTACCAGCATATCAGCCACGACTGGAACCCGCCTCTGGAAAGGCTCCATCTGAAGCTGGAGGGCACCACCGAATACACGGCTTTGTTGTACATCCCCTCCCAGGCGCCGTTTGACCTGTTTAACCCTGAAGGCAAGCACGGGGTGCATTTGTATTGCAAGCGGGTGTTTATCATGGACGACTGCCAGGAATTGATGCCGGAATATTTCCGTTTTGTCAAAGGCGTGGTTGACGCGGCGGATCTCAACCTCAACATCAGCCGCGAAATTCTCCAACAGGACAGCCTGGTGCGCAATATTCGACGCAACCTGGTGAAAAAGATTTTTGACTTGCTAAACGGCATGGAACAGGAAACCTACGAAAAATTCTGGGAACAATTCGGCGCGGTGCTCAAAGTCGGCGTGCATACTGATTTTGAAAACAAAACCAAGATTGCCGACCTGCTCCGATACAAGACCACCAAGTCAGACGGCCAGTGGCGTTCCCTGCAGCAATACGTCGAGGCCATGCAGCCTGACCAGAAGGAAATCTACTACATCACGGGCGAAAACCTGTCAGCGTTGATCAACAGCCCGCTGCTCGAACAGCTCAAATCAAAGGACGTTGAAGTCCTGCTGATGACCGATCCGATTGACGAATGGGTGACCCAGGCGTTAACCGAATATGATGGGAAAAAGTTAAAGAGCGCCGAAAAAGGTGACCTCGAGCTCGACAAAGTGGATGAAGACAAAAAGGGCAAATACGAAACCCTGTTTAAACATATACGGGCGAAACTGGAGGACACCATCAAGGAGGTCCGCCCGTCCACGCGCTTGACCGATTCGGTGGCCTGCCTGTCCGGCGATACCTATGACATGAGTGGCTACATGGAAAAAATCCTTAAATCCACCGGACAGCCGACACCGGAAAACAAGCGTGTGCTGGAACTCAACATGGCTCACCCGGTCATGGAAAAAGTCCACGCCATGTTTGAAACGGACCAAGATGACGCCCGGCTTAACGACTACATCCATTTACTGCTGGATCTGGCCGTTATCGGCGAAGGCGGCAAGGTCGAGGATCCTTCCAGATTTTCCAAACTGGTAGGGGACTTGATGGCCGGTGCCTGACCCCCATAATTTTGAAATCGTCGCCCTCACCGGTGATCAGATGGAGCTGGCTCTGGCAGCCTGGCGAAAATTCGGGAAGGGAAACCATCCTGCAGGTCTGAATATCGGGAATTGTTGTGCATATGCACGGGCAAAATATTCCGGTGAACCGTTGCTTTTCAAGGGTAACGATTTCAATCAGACAGACATTCGACCGGTAATTGATAACTAAGATGAAAAAACCATTTCGCTCCCTGCTGAAAATTCGCTTTGGTGACATCGATCGCGCCGGCATTGTGTATTACCCGCGATTTATGCATTATTTTCACGTGGCCCTGGAGGAGTTTTTTGTCCACGAACTGGACATTGAGTATCATACCGTGGTGGAAAAATACCGCCTTGGGCTTCCCACCGTTCACCTGGAAACGGATTTCAGCCGACCGTTCAGTTACGGTGATGATATCGAAGTGGAAGTCAGCGTGCGCCACATCGGCCGCAGCTCCATTGCGTTTGGCTACCGGGTTTTCAAGGAAGGGGAAAGCGATGCACGCATTGTGGCACACAATGTAACGGTCTGCCTGGACATGGACAGCTTTAAGAAAGTACCGATACCGGACTGGCTGAAAAAGCGCCTCGAAAAAGAGGCTGGCGGAAAGACCGGATAAAAAGCAGCCGTGGCCGGAAGATTGGACCAGCGCAGTCAGTCATTGAAGATGATTTTAAACTCCAATCAGGTCCAGCGGGCGGTTGGACAGGGATTGGCAGCCGTTTTCAGTTACCAGGACGGTATGCCCGAAGCACATGGCGTGGTTGGTGTCGCTGTCCATTAAAATCATATGTAAGAAAAACACCATGTTGGGAGCTGCGATGACTGGATTTCCGTGGTAGAACATCGGCCAGTCCATCCAGTTAGGCGCAAACGTGGTCCCCATGCTGTAGCCGGTGGCGTTGAGCCGGTGCGCCTGCATGCCGGCGGCATCACAAACCTGTGCGTAGGCATCAAACACCTCGCCGATGGGACGGCCGGGTCGCAAGGCCTCCATGCAGGCAGCCATGGCATCGGTGGTCACCGCGTGCATCTTCTCATGCTGGGCCGTGGCTATCCCGATGGGGATGGTACGCATCATGGCCGCATGATAATGGCGGTAGGCCGCCGCCCATTCGAGGGTCAGTTGGTCCTGGGCGTCCAGCCGGCGGCGTCCTGACTTGTAACGGCACAACAGCGCGTCTTTACCCGATCCAATGATGAATTCATTGCCCGGATAATCACCATCGCCGGAAAAAATGACCCCTTGCATGGCCGCCAGGATTTCACCTTCATCCGCTCCCGGTGCGGCCAGGCGACAGGCCTCGTCCCAGGCCCGGTCAGCCAGTTCGGCAGCCTGGCGAACATACGCCAGTTCGGCGGTACTTTTTACCAGCCGCAGGCGGCTGACCAGATCAGAGGCATCTTCCAGGGTGCAAAAATCCGCCAGGGCGGCTTCCAGCAGTTGACCGTTTTTGGCCGTCAATCCGTAGGCGTCGAATTCAACGCCCAGCCGCTGGCCTTTGCAGCCGAATTCATCGAGAATGTTTTTTAACTGCACGGCCGGATCGGACCCGGACCTGTCCACCCAGATGCGGATGTCTTCAATGGTGGACGTATGCTGTGCCTGCCGAAGGTCCGGCGCCCGGGTCATGAGCATCAAACGGCCATCGGCATCCAGGTACAGGCACTGGAAAAATACGTAACCGAAACTGTCGTAGCCGGTCAGGTAATACATGCTTTCCTGGCGAAACATCAGCAGGCCGTCAAGTTGTCGATTTTTCAGCTGTTCGATGGTGCGATGCTGCCGCTGGTCGAACTCTTCATTGGAAAAATGCAAAGCCAATGTTCACTCCTTTATGCTTCAGGCACAATATCGCCTGCCATTCCAAGACCATCGACGAGAATCGATCGATAGATTTCAAGCACGTCTGTTTTCAGGTCATCATCGAGACGG
>JAOZSC010000075.1 GCA_029939875.1 Desulfobacterales bacterium | reverse complement strand
AGCAAGCGGGTGCCGGGCACCCGGTTTATTCTGAAAAAATCCTTGCGCCGGCAGCATCCATTTTCCCCTATAAAACCCTGCTATTACCACCTTGACAACGTTTCAACCGGTCTTATTATTCAAGTCAACCATTACAATCCTCAAACCACCCGGAGAATGCAGGACCGAATGTCAAAAAAAAAGACTATCAAGATTCAAAGCGATTCTGAAACGGAAAAAATCGAAGATAACGCCGCTGAGACGGTAGCCAACGACGGCCAGGCACCCAATAATGAATCCAGTGGGGTGCCGCCTGCCAAAAGCGGAGCGCCCGCTGATGACTTGCAAGCCCGTCTGGAAGCCAAAGAGCAGGAGGCGCAGGAAACCTATGACCGCCTGTTGCGGGTTTCAGCGGAATTCGAAAATTACAAAAAGCGCACCGTTCGGGAGATGGAGGAGTTCAGAAAATTTGCCAACCAGTCGCTGATCAAAGAAATGCTTTCCGTGGTGGACAACCTGGAGCTGGCCTTGAATTCCACCGGCAACCGGAAAAGCGCCGACAAGGGACTGCACGAAGGGCTGGAAATGACCCACAGGGAAATCTTGCGTATTCTGGAAAAATTTCACGTCAAGCCCATTGAGGCCAAGGGGCAACTGTTTGACCCCACGTATCACGAAGCGGTCATGCAGGAGGAGTCCACCGAGGTTGCCGACAACACGGTGACCAATGAGCTGCAGCGTGGCTACCTGATCCATGATCGACTGCTCAGGCCGGCAATGGTAGTGGTAGCCAAATCCAGTGAGAAAAAAGACGGATGAGCTCTGCTGGAAGCAACTAAAAGTGACGATCAACAATATAAAATTGAATCTTATTAGATAGAACCTTAAGGAGGGAAAACACATGTCAAAGGTAATCGGAATTGATCTTGGCACCACCAACTCATGCGTGGCCGTCATGGAAGGTGGAGATGCCAAAGTTATTACCAACCCGGAGGGCGGCCGCACCACCCCCTCGATTGTTGCTATTAATGAAAGCGGCGAGCGATTGGTCGGCCAAATTGCTAAGCGGCAGGCCATCACGAATCCCGAAAATACGGTATTCGGGGTAAAACGGCTGATCGGCCGCAAGTATGCCTCAAGGGAAGTCCAGAATGACCTTAAAATACTTCCTTATAAAATTGAACAGGCCAGCAATGGAGACCTGCGCATCGGCATCCAGGGCAAACAATACAGTCCGGCGGAAATTTCCTCCTTCATACTGGCAAATATCAAGAAAACCGCTGAGGAATACCTGGGCGAAACGGTGACCGATGCGGTTATCACCGTTCCGGCCTATTTTGACGACAGCCAGCGCCAGGCCACCAAGGATGCCGGAAAAATTGCGGGACTCAATGTTTTGCGGATCATCAATGAGCCCACTGCCGCCTCGCTGGCATATGGGCTGGACAAGAAAAAGGAAGAAAAAATTGCTGTTTTCGATCTCGGCGGCGGCACGTTTGATGTTTCAATTCTTGAAATCGGTGAAGGCGTATTTGAAGTCAAGGCCACGAATGGCGATACCCACCTGGGCGGTGAAGATTTTGATTTGCGGCTGATTGATTTCTTGGCCGATGAATTTAATAAAGACCAGGGCATCAATCTGAGAAGTGACAAGATGGCCCTTCAGCGCTTGAAGGAGGCGGCGGAAAAAGCCAAAATGGAACTTTCCACCTCCATGGAAACCGATGTCAATCTTCCCTTCATCACCGCCGATGCCAGCGGTCCCAAGCACCTGAATATTAAAATCACGCGGGCCAAACTCGAAGCCCTGGTTGGGGCTCTGCTCGACAAACTGGAAAACCCCTGCGTCACCGCTCTTAAAGATGCCGGCCTGTCTCCCGGAGAAATCAATGAGGTCATCCTGGTCGGCGGCATGACCCGCATGCCGGCGGTTCAAGAGCGAGTGAAAAAGATTTTTAACAAGGAACCCCACAAGGGGGTCAATCCGGATGAAGTGGTCGCATTAGGGGCCGCCATCCAGGGCGGCGTTCTCAAAGGAGACGTCAAAGATGTGCTGCTGCTCGACGTCACCCCGCTGTCGCTGGGAATCGAAACATTGGGCGGCGTGATGACCCGGCTGATTGAAAAAAACACCACCATTCCGACTAAAAAAAGCCAGACCTTTTCCACCGCCGCCGACAATCAGCCGGCAGTCTCCATCCACGTGCTGCAAGGCGAACGGGAAATGGCCGCCAACAACAAAACCCTGGGGCGCTTTGAGCTGGTGGGCATCCCCCCCGCTGCCCGGGGAATTCCCCAGATTGAGGTCACTTTTGACATCGATGCCAACGGGATTGTAAATGTCTCGGCCAAAGACCAGGCCACCGGCAAAGAACAATCCATCCAGATCACCGCCTCTTCAGGATTGTCCAAGGAAGAAATCGACAACCTGGTAAAAGATGCGGAAATGCATGTCGAAGAAGACAAAAAGAAAAAAGAGCTGGTCGAAGCCCGAAATGCAGCAGACACCCTGATTTATTCAACCGAAAAATCCATCAAGGACCTGGGGGATAAGGTTGACAGTGACACCAAGAGCAAGGTTGAAGATGCCGTCGCCGCATTGAAAAAAACCATGGAATCCGATGACACCGCGGAGATCACCCGGCTGTCCGAGGAGCTGACCAACGCCTCGCACAAGCTGGCCGAAGCCATGTACCAGCAGGCATCCAGCGCCGACCCGCAGGCGGCTGGCGGGGACGAGTCCGCCGGAGAGCCCGCCGGTGCCGCACCCGAAGAAGATGTTGTCGATGCGGATTTCGAAGAGGTCAAAGAAGACGACAAAAAGTAGCCCCTCCCGGCGATTGCCTTGGCCTTAATGCTTCAAGGTTGAGACTTAATACCCGCGGTGCCGATGTGGCCGCGGGTTTTTTTTACCTGCTTGGATGGAATTCAAAAAGGCATTGCAGCCACGAAATGCCCGGTATCAGCCTGACCGCCATTAGCCTCCCGAGGTCTGGGCAAAAGCGGTGTTGGAATACAGGTACTCCATTTTTTCCTTGTGCTTTAGCTCTTCGTTGGCCATTTTAAGCAGCATCGTTTTGAGTTCACCGTCGCCATGCATGCCGGCAAGCTCCGTGTAAAACTGGTGCGAACGGCCTTCCCGGTGGGCGGCAATCAGGTACACATCCTGCCTGCTTGTGCCGGCATCCACTTCAGGTTCTTCCAGGTATTCCGCAATTTTATAGTCCACCACATCGGCCATGCGCAATGCGGATGTGCCGTAATTGCCGTCCCGGTATTCAACGAGAAAAGCCCGGTGTTTTTTTTCTTCCCCGGCGATAAACGCAAGGGTATCCCTGACGGACGGGTCCTGCACTTTATCGTAGATATCCATGTAAAATTGGTAAGCTTCCTCTTCCCTCTGGATGGCCCGATCAATTACATCCGAAACTTTTTTATCCATGTGCACGCCTCCTTTTCAAAGTGCGCTATTTGATGTAAGGTAAGGCACCTTTTATATGTTGACAACAGTAAAATCGCAATTGAAACGCAATAGGTCCGCCTCAGTTGTCCATTAGCTGTCAGACGCATAAGGCCTGGTTTCTTATAAACTGGCGGATCATGACAAGATAATCGACCAGCAGCGCTTGACTGACTATGGACCACAAACAATCAACCACGGACGATTGTGCCATGATTGTCCACGACAAAACCTATCGGCTGGAGCCGGACGCAGACCGTAGCTTTTTGTCCCCAACCGGCCGGCAGTGTGCCTGGCGTATCCGGATCATTGATTTAAACCTGGGCGAACCGGGTGTATATCACCTTCGGCCGATTATCGTGGTCGCCGTTCAGACCGGTGCGGTCATCAGTTTGACCAGCTGCGCTGAAAGCGTCGGGGAAAAAATACGGCAGGATTTTACCCTGGATATCAACCGGGTACTGTGGATTGAGCAGGTGGCTTCCAGGCCAGGGCAGTGGCTGGTCGCCGGGTTCAAATCCCACCGCCATGGTCCCCGGATCTATTACGATATCAACTGGCGGCCGATCCGCGACAACGAACGCAAAACCGTCAGCACCTATCTTCCTGATTTTGCAAACAAATAAACACCCGGATTTTAGCCTCCGGTTTTTAAAAATGCATCCACCGCGGCAAAGGCCGTGGCGATCGCCAGGCCCGATCCACACTTCATGCGGATCCAGTCCTGATGAGCCAAAATAGAGCCAGCGGCAAACAGCGCTTCAAAGACGGGCCGGTTTTTTTTGCCCAGGGGACGAAACAAATCGTCAACCTCCAGACCGGTACTGTTGATGGGATGTCCCCGGGAGTCCAAAAAGCCCTTGCGGTGCCAATCGTGGCGGTCCGCGGGCTGATTAATCGGCAGGTTGAAGAGGGTTTCGCGAATCCGATCCCTGTCGGCATACAGGCCACCGCCGATAAACCGCCCCGAAGCCAGCACGACCCCTTTTGATTGAATCGTCTGCTCAACTTCCGCCCGACCGATGCCCAACACAAATCCCCGGCCTTTTTTATGAGAAACATCGAATACTTGTTTTTGTGAAAAAAGAGTCACGCCGAGTAGTGGCAGACCTCTTTCAAAGGCCTCCTTCAGGCGCAGGCCGGGTACCGAAGGCGGCATTCCGGGAATTTCAAACAGGTCGGCTCCGATGCGTTCGGCCAAATCAGAGGCCACCTGTCGGCTGTTGGAAATCCCCATTACCGCCGGCAAGCCCACCGTTTTTGCGCCGGACAAGTGGGCTTTGACAGCCACAGCCAGTTTGCGCCGATAACGGGATGATTCCAGCGCCCGGGCCATGCGCTCAGTATAAACCTCGCTGAAGCCTTCCATTTCCGGAAAATCAATGCGCGCCGTACGCAAATCCGGCCACCTGTCCTTTTGCACCTGGGCGATCTGCCGTGCGCTGAAGCCCTTCAGTCCACGGAATTCGATGAGCAGGCACGATTTTTTTTCCTTCAGCGCCTCGACTCCCGGCCACATGGTTTCCGGAACGCCGTGGGTAAGCTTGGCGGTTCCCATGGAAGTCAATATCTCGACATTGCGCCCGACGTGCCGGTGATAGGCCAGCCCGGCACCGTCTAAAAAAGCCAGAAACTCTTTGAGCCCGACTTTGATATCGTTGGTTTGGACGCGGGCATAGGGATGCCGGGGGCAGTCCCGCACCAGGGCCCGCATGCCGGCCCAGGGATTGTGCCACATCTTTTTTGCGGCCACCGGATGCACGCCCAGCAGATCCAGCAAACCGCTGGCAAAAATGACTTCACCGCTGCGGCCCACCTGCACTACGTTCAGGCCCCGGTGGGCGGCAAACAGGGTCGCAGCCATGCCGGCCATCCCGGTGCCGATCACGGTCAGATCGCATTTAAGGGGTCGTATAACAGACATCTACAGTTCCAGCCCAAAAAGACCGCAATGCAAGGCCTCCTGCAGTTCTTCCTGAATAACAGCGGCACCCCAGAGCATGGGGCGCATCCCCCGCCACCGCGCAGTCAAAAAAGCCCTCAGATCCTTCAAGCCTTGATCCGCTGTCAGATTTCCCCGGTCATACATGTAGCCGGTGACCCGAATGCCGCAAAACGCCCCCTGGCAGGTGCCTTTCCCGATGCGGCTGCGCCGCCCGATGGCGTAAAGGTCCGGTTCGGCTTTTTGTCCTCGGAGCGAATCGACGATGACGTCCACAGCACTTGTGGGAACCATTTCACATTCGCACAGCAGCAGGTCGTCATTTTGCCGCTGTTCCAACCACAGCCGCGGTGCAAGTCCGGCCACCGTCCACCGGCAGTCCTGCCTGGCAGGCAACGGCTGGGTTCGTGTCCGACAGGCAGCGTGAATCCCCAGACGTCGACAAACCAGATCCGAGGTCTGCTCGGCCATTTTGCGGTAAGTGGTCAGTTTGCCCCCCACAATAGATGCGAAATTTTCCAGCCCCTCCGCAGCATGATCCAGGACGGCAAATCCCCGGCTAAGGGCCCGCCCGTCATCGAGAGACTTGGAATCCAGCAACGGACGCACACCGGCGTAAGCGCGGATATAGCGGACGGTTTTCAACGCCGGCACCATGGCGGCGGCCGTGTCGATGAGATAGTCAATCTCACCGATGGTCGGCCGGATATCGTCAAGACAATCCATCCGGATGGAGGTGGTTCCCAGAATTGAAACGGTCCCGCCGGGAACCAGGATATCGGCATCCGATGAATGGCGCAGCCGGTTTAACACCCGGTAGGAAATGCGCTTGTCAGTAATTAAAAGGCTGCCCTTGGAATACAAAAGATCAATACGGGCGCCGGCCAGTGCGGCCACCTCGGCCGCCCAGGCACCGGTGGCGTTGACCACGAAATTGGCTTCCACGGTAGTTTCCCGGCCGGTTTTGGTGTTCAGTAGGCGCACGGCCTGGATCCGGCGATTGCGACGCGTAAAACCGACAACTTGCGAGTACAACTGCAGGCTGCATCCCAACTCCACGGCCTGGGCAATGTTTTCCAGCGACAGCCGGAATGGATCGACGGCAGCATCGTCCACCCTGAAGGCAGCAATGAGCTTATCGGAAAGTGCCGGTTCCAGTTCACGGGCCTCATCGATGTCCAGCTCCTCCACCGCAATGGTGCACCGGGTACACAGGTGGGGAAAATCCGCCACAAAATTTTCATCATCCCCCTCGACGGCCACAAACAAACCACCGGTATTTTCAATGCACTGGGGGGCCAGTTTTTTGAGCAACCGGCTTTCATCACGGCATTCCCGGGCCGCCTGGGGATCATTGCGCACGTAACGCGCCCCGCTGTGCAGCAGCCCGTGGTTGGCACCGGAGGCACCCGAATTGAAATCACGGCGTTCGGCCAGGATGCACTCAACGCCGCGCAGCGACAGGTCCCGGGCAATACCGGCGCCGGTGGCACCGCCGCCGATGATGAGCACTTGAGTTTTGTGTATGGTCCTGTTTTTTTCCATGGCAGTGTATGTCACTGGTATCAGCAATCAGGGTGATCGTGCAAGCGTATTCTAGTTATATTGCACCGCCGAGTCAACCTCAACGTCGCAACATTAAGGTAAACTAAATCAGGAATCAGGCTGTCTTTACACAAACCCCGTTTTTCTGCTATGAAAAGGCCATTGCTAACAACGACTCTCATTGAGCCCTGGAAATTCTTTCATGAAATGTACATATGGCTGCCAAAAAAGAATTGTGTGCGCGATCTTCCCCTGCTTGCCGGTTACCTATGTATGCTCACAAGGCTGGAATTAAGCATAACAATTGAAAGGTCTTTAGATGGTTTTTTCTAAACACACAGATGCTAAAGTTAATTTTTTGTCCTTCCTGTGGCACGCTTTGTTTCTTGCACTTGCAAAAAACTTTATGGACGTTAACACGATTATTCCCACCATGCTCATGAATGCCGGCGGGTCAACCACCGATCTTGGAATATTAACGGCCATCATGATAGGTGGCGCCAGTTTTATGCAAATTGTATTTGCAGGGTTTTTGTTTAAAAAAGTATTTAAGAAAAAATATCTCTTAATCGGAATTTATCTGAGGGTAAGTGCCCTTTTGGGCCTGGGTTTTTTGCTTTCCCAGGCCGGTACAATGCCGGCCCTGTATGTTATCAGCTCCATTTATATTTTAATCTCTATTTTCTCTTTCAGCGGCGCTTTTGCAAATATTCCCTATACGGATATTCTGGGAAAATCAATCATCGGTGACGCCAGGAAAAATTTTTTTGTGACCCGTCAGATTATCGTCAGTGTCGGCATATTGGTGTCGGCCATTCTCGTGCGCTACCTTGTGCGTCAATACGAATACCCACAAAACTATACTGTTCTTTTCACATCGGCCAGCATGCTGCTGCTCGTTGCAACTATCGGATTTTGGATGATACGGGAAAAACCGACAAATTTTAATGGCTCCGGTATCGATCTTTTGTCTGTCTTTACCGCATTTAAAAAAATGTTTGAAGAGGATCGCAACCTGAGATATTATACACTTTTGATCAACAGTACCGGAATAGGCCTCACGCTGGTGCCGTTTTACATTTCGTTGGCAAAAGAGCGTCTCGGGTTAACCGCAGAAGCGGTCGGCAATTTTCTTCTGTTTCAAATTATTGGGATGATTGTCTCAAATATACTCTGGCGTTTGCTTGTAAAAAACGGCACCTACAAAAGTGTCATCAGGACTTACGCTGTAATCGGATCCCTGCTGCCGATCCTGGCACTTTTATTTTCCACCAACAAAACCATCTACCCCTTTATTTTCCTGTTGTCCGGTTTTAATATTTCTGCCTATCAAATTGCCGTCCCGGGTATTTTGCTTGAAATTTCCCGGGAACAAAACAGGGCATTGTATACGGCCCTTTCGGGGGCCGGCAGTTTTTTTACCATCCTTTTCCCCCTGATCGCCGGGGTCCTGATTTCAGCTGTGGGATATCCTTTTGTTTTCGGTATCAGCATCGTTATTACGGCGACAAGTATTTTATTTGTCAACCAGCTCAACTGTAAAAACCGCATAGAAAACAAATAACCGCCATTGCCTGCAGCGAGGACTATTGGAAAACAAAACCGACAATAGCGTATCAAAGACAGCCGCCTGGATCCTGGCTGTGCGCCCCAAAACTCTGCCGGCGGCACTGGCACCGGTGGTGGTGGGATCGGCCCTGGCATTTGCCCATCACCGCTTCAAGGTGTTGCCGGCCACAGCCGCCCTGACCGTGGCCCTGCTTTTGCAAGTGGGTGTCAACCTGGCCAATGATTACTTCGATTACGTTAAAGGCGTTCTGGCAAGCGGGCCGGCATTCAACCGCCTGCTGGCGACCACAGCCCGACTGGCACCTGTTTTCAGCCTGCTCTTATCCGCGGCCATAATCCTTTCCATGCAATAACTCCCCTACCCTGGTGGTCATACCCAGGCACCTGGAACAGTGGGCTACAGAAGCCGTGGCTAAATAATTTAGCATGATTTTATATTGAGGAGAAAGCTTATGAAAACATTAATCGTTATTTTTAATGGGAAAAGTCTCGTTCTGCAGGGCGATAGTGCCAAGGCTTTTTATGAAAAGGTGAAGTCGATCAAACACTTTTGCAATGAGCTGAGTAATCTGGATTGGTTCGGCAAGTATCATTATCAGTAGCCGCTTTCCTGCGGATCCCAGTCAAAGACGCGAATCATCGTTTCTCTATTCAGCCAGAGGGCAGATAGACGAAGTTTTTGCTCCCGTTCTGGAATCTCACCATACTGCTCTTTGAACTGACAGATCTTAATCGACGTCATGATGACTGCATTAAATA
>JAOZSC010000074.1 GCA_029939875.1 Desulfobacterales bacterium | reverse complement strand
ATGACCTACCCGGACGGCACCAAATACAGCGGTGAGTTCAAGGACGGGCAGCGCAACGGTCAGGGCACCCTGACTTACCCGGACGGCCGTCAGCAGCACGGAGAGTTTAAAGACGGCGAGTTTATGGGCCAGTAAAACACTGGAAAGGCCCAGGAAACGAAATTATCTTTACTCACGGCGAAGGTCGATGATTTCCATGCGATTGTTGCGTTCGGGATGCTTGGCTGACGGCCCTTCGGTCAGCACCACCAGGTCCCCCGCGACTCCTCGGGATTGCAGCCAGTTTTTGGCCCAGGGCTTCCAGTTTTCCGGATGATCGGTTTCGTGTACCGCAATGACGCCGTAGGAAAACAGGAGGTCCCGGCAGGTTTTTTTCAGCGAGCTGACCGCCGTAATCCAGACCGGCAGCCGGAAGCGGGTGATGCTGCGGGCCGTGGCGCCGCTGCGGGTAGGGACGATGACAGTGGGCGGGGTGATGCGGTTCAAAGTGGTCCCAACGCTTAAGGCAATCAAATCCGCCAGCCCGAGTTTGTCGTTTTCCCGGCGGGTCTCCAGGATTTCGGGGATGGTATGGGCCGGCCGGTGGGGTTCAATGGCGGCGGCGATGGCGGCCAGCATGGCGACGGACTCTACCGGATATTCTCCCATGGCAGACTCACCGGAAAGCATCACGCAGTCTGTGCCATCTAAAATGGCATTGGCCACATCGGTGGCTTCCGCCCGGGTCGGACGCCGGTTGGTGGTCATGGATTCCAGCATCTGGGTGGCGGTGATCACCGGTTTACCCATGGTATTGGCCAGGCGCATGATTTCTTTTTGGGCCACCGCGATTTGCTCGATGGGAATTTCCACCCCCAGGTCGCCCCGGGCGATCATGATGCCGTCGGCAGCCTGCAGGATGTCGCTCAAGTGTTCCCGGGCACTGGCGCGCTCGATTTTGGCGATGATGAAGGGATCATGCCCCAGTTCAGCCGCCATTTCGCGCACCGCATCAATGTCGGCCCCGGTTTCCACAAAAGATTGGCTGACAGCATCCACGCCGTTTTTCAGGGCGAATTTGAGGCAGTCCCGGTCGTGATCGGTAAATGCGCTGATGCCCAGGTCGATGCCGGGCAGGTTGAGGCCCTTGCGGGAGCGCAGCATGCCGCCTACCAGCACTTTGCAGTGCACCTCGGTATCGGTGACCGACACCACTTCCAGCTGAATGTAGCCGTCGTTGAGAAACAGGGTGTTGCCGGGAGCAACGGCCCGGGGCAAGCGCTCAAAGCTGACGGAAACCCGCTGGACGTCACCGGTGATTTTTTCAGTGGTCAGGGTAAACGAACGGTCGGCTTCCAACTCGACGGGTTCTTCGGCAAAACGGCCGATGCGCATTTTGGGACCCGGCAGGTCCGCCATGATCGCCACTTCTTTGCCGGTGGCGTGGGACACCTCCCGAATTTTTCGGATGGTTTCTTTATGACTGGAAAAGTCACCGTGGGAAAAGTTCAGCCGCGCCACGTTCATTCCGGCTGAAATCATTTTTTCCAGAATTTTTGGGGAGTCTGAAGCCGGGCCGACGGTGCAGACCAGTTTGGTTTTGTTGGCGGGAAAAGCCATGGGGTTTCTCCTTTTATTAGATCGATGCTTTCCAGTTGAGGTCTACCGAAGGTGTGAATCGGCCGGCGCCTGCCATTTTCTTACAGCCGGTATGAATCTATGCCTCAGCAGCGTGCTCCTTGTTTGGGATGATACCTTTTTATCTGCTAAATTCAATCAGTCCCGTGCCATTCATCCCAAACAAGGAACACTGCGAAAACAAGGAGTAGCCGAGCAACATACCGGCTTCCAGAAAACACCAGGCACCGACCAATTCACATCGGTTTTTATATGTCCCGTTGCGTTGGCGTATTTATTGATCAAATCAGGTGCGAAACTTGAGTTAGTGTATCACTGCGTTTTTCGACAGCTACCAGACTATTGCTGCAAATCTAAAAATTCCAGGATTCCGGTTTTATATTTTTTCCGAAAAGCGTTGTCGACTTTTTTAACGGGGTTGGCACCCAGAAACGACAGCAGTTTGTCCAGCTGCGATTTTCTGGAGCTCGGATCGGCAAGGGTTTTCAAGTTGGCCAGATCGTCTTCGACTTCAAAATATTTCAGTTTGTCGTCCAGCGGTAGCTGCCAGAAGAGCAAAAATCCCCTGTCCGGAAAATCCACGTCCAGCAGTTGATAGCAGTAACGCATGACGGATTTTTCCAACTCCTGCCGGATGGCGGTGATTTTCTTTTTTTCATCCTCCAGGGCGTCCAGAGGGCACGGGTTGCCCACCACCTCGAAATACATTTTGACTTTCGGCTCGGTTCCCGATGGGCGGACGGTAACCTTCATGCGTTCGGTTTGCGGCTTGTTTTCAAGATAATAAACCAGCACGTTTCTGGCGGAAGTATCAGTTTTTGACAGGTGCGGCTGGGGCTCTCCCTGCCAGCGGTCTGCCCGGCTGTCAACAATAAAACTGCCGAAAGATTCGATTTGTGCGTTTCGCAAATGGTCCATGATGTGGGCAATTTGTTCCATGCCCCGGGCTCCCAGCAGCCGGATCTCCGTCAGGTAATTGTGGCAGTACCCGTAGGCGGCATAAATCTCGTTGAGATCATCGACCAGGGTTTTATTTTGTTTTTTCAGCTCCGCCGCATGTTCGGCCAGCCAGACGGCCGCACAGGCGGCATCCTTGTCCCGGGCGTAGTTGCCGGTGATATACCCGTGGCTTTCTTCGGCGCCGAAAATAAAATCGTCGATGGTTGCTTCCCGTTCGAGCCGGTTCATGACAGCAGCGATGTACTTGAATCCCACCAGCAGATCGTCGATGCACTGCACATTGTTTTTTCGAGCGATTTTTTCGATCAGCCACGTAGTCACATCGGTTTTGATGACGACGCTGTTGCGGTTTAGGCGGCCGCCGGCAGCATATTTGGCAATGGCGTAGTTTGTCAGGATGATGCCGATTTCATTGCCGGTCAGAAACTGCCATTTTTCGTTGTGGTTGACCATGATGCCGATGCGATCCGCATCCGGGTCCGAGCTCATCAGGATATCCGCTTTTACAGTCTCGGCATAGGGAAGGGAGCTGTCAAAGGATTCCACCACCTCGGGGTTGGGAATGTTGAAGGTCACATGTTCAAAAGCCCCGCTCAAATTCGAAGTTTGCGGGTCCAGGGTGACATCAAATCCGAGCTGCTTTAAAACCGGGTAAACCGATGTCAGCCCGGTGCCGTGCAGCGGAGAGTAAACGATTTCCAACGTCCGTTCGTTGGACAGCGACACGCGGCCGGCCGCCTCGTGGTAGGCCGCATCCACCCGGTCGTCCACATGTTCAAGCAGGCCTTTTTTGCGGGCGGCATCGAGGGTCATCGTTTTGATCTGTTTGACGTTGGTGGTCACTTCGTCGACCAGGAGCTGATCGTCGGGGGGGATCAGCTGCCCGCCATACTGGTCATAGACCTTTTTTCCGTTGTCGGTGGGCAGGTTGTGACTGGCGCTGAACATGTCCCCCGAGACAGCGTTTAAATACCGGATGGCAAAAGAAAGCTCGGGTGTGCTGCGGACGGTCTGAAACAGATAAACCTTTATTCCGTTGGCAGAATATACGGCGGCAGCGGCTTCGGCCAGGGACAATCCGTCGAGATCCATGACCGGATTGGCAAGCGTGTCATCGTATATTCCTTTCTGAGTGTATTTGCGGACATCAAAGGCCAGCACCACCCCGCGCTGCCCGGCCGCCTGGCCATATTGATTGATGAGATACTGGCTGTGGCCCTGGGCCGAGGCCTGGATGGTCCAGGTGTTGATGCGGTTGGGGCCGATGCCCACCAGCCCCCGGCGGCCTCCGGTGCCGAAGGGGATAACCTGGTAGAAGGCATCCAGTAAAAAATTCCATTTTTGCTGTTCAATCAGGTAATTGATTTGCGGCACGTACGCTTGAAACATTTCACCGACCAGCCAGGTCCGCAGCCATTTCAGGGCCGAATCAATGGCGGTCTGGTTTACTTCCAGGTTTTTGAAACCGTTTTTGCAATTTTGCAACCTTGCATTCACATCGATCATTCGCATACCTCTTGCATAAAATATTGGGGTGAATCGTTTGTCTTGATGTATTTTCTGAGTTCTATCTAAACCATCCGCGTTCCAATTTCTATCCATAAATACGCGCAGCGTCAACTTTTTCTAAAAAAAGATGGAGCGCGAGCGACGCCACAACTTTAGGTGCACTTCGAACTTTAGGCACTCTTTTCTCAAGCCTCCGCGGTCAACCAGACATACTGGTAGGGATCCAGGGTAAAAGACTGCGGGTTGATCCGGTGGCCGGAAATCAGGTCCGTCATGGTGCCGGGGGCATCTTGTCCCGGCAGCGCCAGCGGTATTTGGTCCCCGGAAATATTGGTGACGGCATAAATGGTCTGGTTTTGCGAAAACCGTTTGATCACAAATACTTTGGGGTCCAGTTCCATAATTTCAAAGCCTGCCTTGGGATCAAAGGCTTCCTGGTTTCTGCGGGTGCGGATCATTTTCAGGTAGGGATGAAATACCCGGGCCCGAAATGAGGCGGGATCGTTTAATTGTGCCAGCATATCGGGCAGCACAAGCTTTTCGCGGTTAATGGTGCGGGCTCTTTCAGTCTGCCGGACCCCCTGCACCCAGTTGCGCGAGCCGAGCAGGCTGTGAATATAGGTGGCCGGAACGCCGGGCAACACATACTGGATGGCCTGGGAGGCCAAAAATTTGTCGGCCCGATCGGAATTTTTGTCGGCCAGAATCGCATCCACGTAAGTAATGTTCAACTCGTAGGGGCTGTCGGTGCCGTCCGGATTGCGTTTGTAGGAGACCTGGCCGCCATTGGCGGTCACCACCTCGATCAAGGCCTCGATTTCTGCGGGCGGCAGGATGCCTTCCAGGGGGCGGACACCGATACCGTCATGGGAAGCGGTAAAATTAAAAAAAGTATTGTGCGCGGACTCCAGGTGCAGCCCCCTGGCCCACCGGGAAAGCACGGTGGTGTCCTGCTTGACGAAGGAGTAAAAAAGCAGTGGCGGCAGTGTAAAGTTATAGACCATCTGGGCTTCATCGCGTCCGTCGCCGAAATAACTGATATTTTCTTCATGGGGCACGTTGGTTTCGGTGACAATCATAACCTCCGGCGCCACCACATCCAGCAGGCTGCGAAACAGTTTGACCATGTCATGGGTCTGTGGCAGGTGGATGCAGCTGGTGCCGATTTTTTTCCACAGATAGGCAATCGCATCCAGGCGCAAAATGGTTGCCCCCTGCTGGACATAAAAAAGCATCACGTCAATCATTTTTTCAAGCACGTCCAGGCTGCTAAAATTAAAATCGATTTGATCGGCGCTGAATGTCGTCCACACATGCACCGTCCGTCCGCTGGTTTTTTCAAAGGCGGTTAAAAGAGGCAGAGACCTTGGCCGGGTAACCTGGGACAGATCCGTTGCCGGGTCGACTTCAATGGCGAAATCTGCATATCCTTGCCGGTCTTGAAGGTAATATTCGAACCACTTGCTTTTGGCGGAAAAATGGTTGACGACGTAATCAAACATCAATTCGAAATCCTGGCCGATGGCCTTGACATCCTCCCAGGTTCCCAGATCGGGATCGATGGCCAAAAAGTCCATGACGGAAAATCCGTCGTCGGAAGAATAGGGGAAAAACGGCAAAAAGTGGATGGTGGACAGGGCCTCCTTTAAATGGTAGGCGGCAAACTCGTGCAGGGCTGCGATGGGGGTTTGGCCCGATTTTTTTAACGAGTCGCCGTACGTGATCAACACCACATCTTTCTGGGAAAAATAAGCCTGTTTTCTGGGTTGCTGAACACAAAACGCTTCGATCAGGGGCACGATGCGTTTAAATGCCTGCGCGCCGATTTTGTCACCGTAGATTCGGTTCAACAACTGTTGCATGGTCTCCAGCTTTTCCATTTTTTTAGACCTCTTTGCTATTTTTTATGAACTATTCGGGCGCTGGGGGGGCAGCCAGCCGCGTTCACTGAGAAATCCTTTATTATTCGACCTGCTGGGCTTGAATCGCGGTGATGGCCACGGTGTTGACAATATCGGTAACCGTGCAGCCGCGGCTTAAATCGTTGACGGGCTTTTTCAGCCCTTGCAGCACCGGGCCGATGGCCACGGCCCCGGCCGAGCGCTGGACCGCCTTGTAAAGGTTGTTGCCGGTGTTCAGGTCCGGAAAAATAAAAACCGTCGCTCGTCCGGCCACATCGCTGTCCGGCATTTTTGTTTTGGCTACCCCGGCATCCACGGCCGCATCATACTGGATGGGCCCTTCTATTTTCAAATCGGGCCGGCGCTGCCGCACCAGGCGGGTGGCTTCGCGGACCTTGTCCACATCCTCGCCTTTACCGGAGACTCCGGTGGAATACGAGCACATGGCCACCCGGGGCTCGATACCGTAAAGCACGGCGGTATCCGCCGAGCTGATGGCGATGTCCGCCAACTGCCGCGCGTCGGGGTCCGGATTTACCGCGCAGTCCCCGTAAACGATGACCCGGTCTTCCAGGCACATCAGAAAAACGCTGGAGACAATGGACACCCCGGGCGGGCTGCGGATGATCTGAAGGGCCGGGCGGATGGTATCGGCGGTGGGGTGCACGGCCCCGGACACCATGCCGGCCACCGTCCCCTCATAGACCATCATGGTCCCGAAGAAACTGACATCCGACAGCACGTCCCGGGCCATCGCCATGGAGATGCCCTTGTGCTTGCGCAATTCGTAATAAATGGGGGTGTAGCGATCCAGCAGCTCGGAGTTTAAGGGATCAACAATTTGGATTTTTTTCAGGTCGAGTCCCAGCGCCGCGATTTTTTGACGGATGTCTTTCGGACTGCCTAAAAGGGTGATATCCACGGCCCTGCGTCGCAAAAGCAGCTCGGTGGCCCGCAGGATGCGTTCATCGCCGCCTTCGGGCAAAACGATATGCTGCCGATCGGCCCGGGCCCTTTCAATGAGGTTGTATTCAAACATGATCGGGGTCACCCGGGTGGAATGCAGCACTTCAATGCGGTTTTCGATTTCTGAAGCATTCACGTGGGATTCGAAAAGCCCCAGGGCGGCGGCGATCTTGCGGTCGTTTTGCGGCGTGAGCGCGGCCCTTACCGCGGCGGCATTTATCGCACTGGTGAAGGTGTCGCTGTCGACGCTGAAAATGGGTATCGGTGACTTTTTCCTGAAGCCTTCCACCAGCCGCTGCACCCGGGGCTCCAGCGTCAGCCCGCCGGTCAGCAGCAGTCCGGAAATATTCGGATAGGTTTCAGAAATCGTTGCCGCCAGGGTGCCCAGGATAACATCCGAGCGGTCCACGGGGGTGAGGATCAGGGTATCTTCCGTGACATAATCCAGAAACCGCGGCAGGTTCATGGCGGCGATCTTGATATTGGCAACGGTGCGGTTCAGTCCGTCCGGGTCCCCTTGGAGCAGTCGGCTGTTTAAAGCGGTGGCAATTTCGCCTACCGTTGGTTTGGTAAGCAGCGGTTCCTCGGCCAGGACATAGGCCGGTTCTTTTGTCGATGGCTGCTCTTTGATCAGCATTTCAACGGATGCCGCCTGTTGCGGGTCCACACGGTTGATCAGGGTGGCCACCATGGTGCAGCCCTGGCTTTCAAAAAACTCCCGGGTTACCTGCAGGGCGTCAATGACCTGGCGGGGGGATTTTTCCCGTCCGTTGACAATCGCCAAAATGGGGCATCCCAGGTTGTTGGCCACATCCGCATTGAAGTCATACTCAAAGGCAGTTGAAACGCCCGTGAAATCCGTGCCCTCGCACAGCACAAAATCACAGCGGCTTTCCAGTGCCTTGTATTTGGCGAGAATGATTTTTAAAAGGCCGTCATAGCTGCCGGCACCGACCATTTTGCGGGCCTCTTCATGGCGGCAGGCATACATGTCTTGATAGGGGATTGTTAAATTGTAGCGACTGCGGATCAGTTCGATGTTGTTGTCGCGCTCCACGTCCGGGATGATGGGGCGAAAAAAACCGATTTTATGCAACCGCCGGGACAGCAGCTCCATAAGCCCCAGGGATACCACGGATTTACCGCTGCGCGGCTCCATGGCGGCAATGTATAAATTACGTGACATGGGCAAATCTCCTTTATCACTTTAAACACTCCGGGAGTTTTTGGCAACTATATTGTTTAAACGATGCGCCCCTGCTGTGCGCGGGGGTTGCAATTGACACCTGAATCGGTGTATAAGCAACCGACCTTGATGTTAGGGAATGTTTAGATACAACTGGAATTTGAGAGGGGGGAAAAATGCCAAAACAGGCGGTCAAGAAAATGAATGGGGTGCTGGCTTCGGTGTTTGCACACACCGGTCATATCTCAAAAGAAGATGCAAAAGAGATCAGCGGGTTGGAGGACCATGAGTTCGAACAGGTATACGCCAGGGCCTCCGACATCGCCGAGGATCTTCTGAAGGCCGAGGGCAACCGGATGGACAAGTTCATCGAACACTTTGCCAAAGTAATTGATAAATACACCAAGGAATTTGGGGATCAGTCCTTTTTCTAGCATCTCCGGGATTGTCGCCGAACAGGTATTGGATCAATGCCCAATCTTGTCTGTATTCAGGCGCCACTGGTTTACAATCCCATGGGGATTTTTTGTTTACTTTTTTGGGCGGTTATGGTAATTTTGCTTTTGTTTCCCCGGTTCTTTGGGGGAGATTCGGCAAACGACTGAAACGGCAGCGCGTGGAATGACCCAGCCCATTTGAAAAGGAAAGATACACCATGGCAGATGATTCTACGGCACCGGCAAGCGCAGGCGCAGAGGCATTGCGGCCGGCCAAAAGTGTGGTGAGCGCCTTTTTTGATTTCTTTGGCCTCAAAACCATCCAGCTCAACAATGATCTGGGGGCGCTGGCCATCTTTTTTTTCCGCTCTTTTTTCATGATTTTTCGGATCAAGGCCATCCCGGAAATTCTTCAGCAGATCTATTTTATCGGAGCCCGGTCGGTGCAGATCGTTGTCCTGGTGGGCTTTTTTACGGGTATGGTCCTCGGGCTGCAATTGTATCACGTCCTGGTCAAATTCGGCTCAGTGGGGGTGCTGGGAACGGCCATTTCCCTGACCTTGATTCGGGAGATGGGCCCGGTATTGGCGGCGATTATGATTACGGCGCGGGCGGGTTCAGCCATGACCGCCGAAATCGGCATCCAGCGTATCTCTGAGCAGATTGACGCGTTGACCACCATGCGTATCGATCCGCTGGGCTTTTTAATCAGTCCGCGCATTGCTGCCGCTATTATCAGCTTCCCGATTTTAACGGCCTTTTTTGATCTCATCGGCT
>JAOZSC010000073.1:3613-9364 GCA_029939875.1 Desulfobacterales bacterium | reverse complement strand
GCTGCGTGCAGAGCAACTCAAGCTGGAGGCCCAAATAAGGATGTATGAATTACAGCTAAACAGCCACGAAATACTGGCGTCGCTGTTGAGGGCAGAAAGAGATCTGGCCGCTCGTGACGTGACAAGTCGGGAAGCGTTGGTAAAAGCCTGGCAGGCTGAATTAGCGAAAAGACTCCAACAGGAAGTGATCCAGGGCCAGGAAGCAGCCGAAGAAGCTAAAGACAAAATCCCCGAGTTTGCCGCTGAGGTCAAAAAACAATACGACATCAACATAAAGCTTGGCGCGCAGCTTGAGGAAGTCAGCCGCCAGGAAACGGGATTGACCCAAAACCTCGAACGTACAGAGAAGCAATTGCAACAACTCAAAGAAGAGGTTTCGCTGGCCAAAGAAAGAGTGAAAACCCTGGTGTTAACCGAAGCCATTGGTTTGGCTTTGCGCCAGCAACGTCAATTGCTTCCGAGTTCGGATAAATATCGCCAAAACTCTGGCGGACGAAAAATTGAGATGAGCAAAATCCGTGAAATCCAGTACAAACTGGAGCGCCAGCGGCGCAAGCTTACCGACGTCGAATCTGAAACCGATAAAATAATAGATTCGCTTGTTTACCTGACGCCTAAAAAGGCCGAAGTTCTGAGATTGAAAGTTCGAAAACTTCTGACAGACCGGCG
Source organism: Desulfobacterales bacterium (assembly GCA_029939875.1). Taxonomy (GTDB): domain Bacteria; phylum Desulfobacterota; class Desulfobacteria; order Desulfobacterales; family JAFDCJ01; genus JAFDCJ01. Next base: position 8,695 of record JAOZSC010000073.1, on the reverse strand, counting down.
CCGGTTGCTGGAAAAATTACAAACAGCATATAATCGCTATTTCAAGGATTTGCAAAACCTTGAGTTTGCAGAGCAGCAACTGGTTGGAAAGGCCGAAGCCTATGCCGATTTTTTAGATGCACACCTGGTGTGGATTCGCAGTTCAAGTGTCATCAACCTTAGCGATTTGAAAAACAGCCTTGCAGTTTTACGGGTGATGGTGGACCCTGCCGGCTGGCGCTTGACCATATCCGATACGTTGGTTTCTTTCAAAACCCATCCGGGTACCTGGGTTCTGGGATTGCTAATCAGTGCCGTGCTTTTATTCGGGCGCACATGGGCACGCCGTGAGATATCCAGGATGGCAGCAAAGGTCAACAAATGGCAAAAAGACCGCTTTTCTTTGACGCTTTGGAGTTTGGCCTTGACGATCTACCTGGCGGCGGGCTTTCCATTTTTGATGTTTTTTATGGCCCGGCAGCTGTCGCAAATTCCAGGGGCGTATGACTTTATCCATGCCATTGCCACCGGCCTGAAATCCGCCGCCGGATCATTGGCGGGGTTCGGATTTTTCTATCATCTCTGTCGACGTAACGGCCTGGCACAGGTTCATTTCAAATGGAGTGAACCGGCGCGGCAGAGCCTGCTGAGAAACCTGCGGTGGGTTACGCCGGTGGTGGTGTTGATGGGATTTCTAGTTTCGGCAATGGCGACATTCAAAAAAATTGAATTTGGCGATTCAATGGCGAAACTGGCGTTAATGGTCCAGGTGGTTGTATTTTCTGCGTTTCTATCACAGTTGCTGCGTTTTTCGGGCGGCATCGTTTCTAACCTGCTAAAAAATTACCCCACCGGCTGGCTGACGCGTCTGCGGTATGTCTGGTGGCCGGTTGCCGTCGGCATGCCAATTTTCCTGGCCGTTTTGGCGGCCAGCGGATATTTTCTATCAGCCCTGCAATTGCGGGATTTATTTCGTACCACCATGCTGCTGGTGATGATTCTGATCATTTTGAACAGCCTGGCCTTGCGGTGGTTGTCTCTTGCCCGTCGAAGATTGGCCATTCGGGAGGCCCGGCGAAAGAGGGACGAACAGCGAGAAGCAAAGCGTCGCCAGCATGAAGAGATAAAAATATCGGCAACCGATGAGAAGAGCACCCCGATTAAACAGCCTGAACCCGAAATCGGCCTGGCCGAAATTGACGAGCAAACCCGTTCCATGCTGCGAACCGTCATGTTTATCCTTGTCGCCATCGGATTATGGGCCATCTGGGAACCTGTTTTTCCGGCCTTTGACATCCTGCAGGACATTCACCTCTGGAGTTACAACAGTGTCGTCAACGGGGTAACAACGGCGATACCGATCAGCCTGGCCAATCTGGCAATGGCCGTCATGGTGGTTGTCATCACGGTCATTGCCTCAGGCAATCTACCGGGATTACTTGAAATCACGCTTATAAACCGGCTTCCCATGGACGCTGGCGCGCGCTATGCCTTCACAACGCTTTGCCGCTATGCGATTACAGCCATCGGATTCATCCTGGCCTTCAATACCATCGGTTTTCGATGGTCGAGTATACAGTGGCTGATTGCGGCTCTGGGTGTCGGCCTCGGGTTCGGTTTGCAGGAAATCGTGGCCAATTTTGTCTGCGGGCTCATCGTTTTGTTTGAAAGGCCCTTTCGGGTCGGGGATACGGTGACCATCGGAGATATCAGCGGTACGGTTTCACGGATTCGGATTCGGGCTACCACCATTTTAGATTGGGACCGCAAGGAATTAATTGTTCCCAACAAGGAATTCATTACCGGCAGGCTGATCAACTGGTCCCTTTCAGACCCGATCTCCCGCTTTAAAATAAGTGTTGGCATCGCCTACGGTTCCGACACCGAACTGGCCGAAAAATTATTATTGAAAGTGCTAAAGGAAAATCCGCTGGTACTCAAGGATCCCAAACCGCACGCGTACTTTCTGGGTTTTGGGGACAATAGTCTTAATTTTGAGTTACGGCTATATATCGACAATATCGACAACCGTCTGCCTGTTCTGCATGAACTGCACAAAGCCATTGACAGCGAGTTTCGCAAGGCCGGCATCGTCATTGCATTTCCGCAGCACGATGTCCATTTTGATAACGACAGGCCGCTGAAGATTCAGGTGATGCCTGAAAAGCCGAAGCCGGACACGGCGCAATAACTTATTTTTCGTTCAAGCGCCATGCGCTCAGCGCTTTCTCTTGCAGCTATGGTTTGACTGCCCAAGCAGTACCCATCCGGGCCTTTTCTTGAGCTATATCCGGTTTGGGTTGATACCGGCATCTGATCTGAAATGTTGAAGCAATTATTGGGGGACTGCAATTTTGAGGCGGGTTATCTTCCGGCGCAGGGTGTTTTTGTCAATATCCAATTCTTTGGCGGTGGCCATTCGTTTCCACTGGTTTCTTCGTAGGGCTGCCTTGATGACTCGTTTTTCTATTTCCTTGAGCGTAAGGCCCTCCGTGATTTCCAGCGACCCATTAACCGGTATGATCCGGTCCGGTAAATGCTGAATTCGTATCAGTTTGTCCTGGCAAATTACGAACGCATGCTCGATGGCATTTTCAAGTTCGCGCACGTTTCCCGGCCAATTATGCAGCATGATGGTTGCCATTGCTTCGCGTGATATTCCCATTACGTTTTTTTCAGTTAACTGATTGAAATGCCTTATAAAGTGATTAACCAGCAGGGGGATATCCTCTTTTCTTTCTGCCAGTGGCGGCAGCAAAATGTTTACCACATTGAGCCGATAGTACAGGTCTTCTCTGAATTTGTCTTCCTGAATTAACTTTTCAAGATTACGATGGGTTGCGGCAACTACACGGGCATTGGTAGGTGTCGATTGGATGGCGCCCAGGGGTTCGTATTCCCGGTTTTCGAGAACCCGCAATAGCCGAATTTGGATTGCGGGCGACACATCTCCGATTTCATCCAAAAAGATCGTACCATTATGGGCCTGGGCGAATCGCCCGGGTTTATCCTTTTTGGCGTCGGTAAAGGCACCGGCTTTATATCCAAAAAGCTCGGACTCAATCAATGTATCCGGCAAGGCAGCGCAGTTTACCGCGATAAAGGGGCCATTGCGGTTTAAGCTGTTGTTGTGTACGGCACGGGCAAAAAGTTCCTTGCCGGTTCCGCTCTCCCCTTCAATCAAAACCGTACTACGGCTTTGGGCTATCTGGGGAAGAGTGGCAAAAAGATTAAGCATTTTTGCGTTTTTGCTGATGATGTCTCCAAAAGAGTGCTGTTTTAACAACTCCTTTTTCAGTTCATTCAACGCGGTCAAATCTCTGAAGGTGACGACACCACCCATCACCTTATCCTGCGAATCTTTAAATAAAGCCGTGGTCGCACAGATGGGAATACGGCTTTTATCCGCCCGAATAATATAAACGGGCATATTAACGATTGGTTTTCCCGTTGCAAGTGTTTGCTGAAGGATGCAGTTTTTTTCGCAGACACTGGATCGCAGAACTTCGAAACAAGATTGACCGATGGCTTCCTGCCTGGAAATACCAGTTATTTTTTCTGCCGCCTGATTGAACGAGGTGATACGCCAGTCAAGATCAACGGTATAAACGCCGTCTGCAATACTGTTCAGTATGATTTCATATCTTTTTTGCATCGATTTACACGGTATGCTTACAGAGAAAAAAACAGCATGTGCGGATCAATCATCTCCAAACGGATTTTTTCACGTATCCCATTAACAGCGCTATAAGTTAAGACTTAACACCTGTCAATGGTAAAATGACCTTTGTGGGTGTAAATTAATTTCTTGGAGGAAACAATATACACCTGATAATTAATAAACGGGGGTGTTTTGTTCCCTTTTTTGTTAGAGAAAATGACTGACAATTATTGGATTTATTAACGGAATATCATTGTTTCCAGACACTTATAATGAATTCTAATCTGCATTTCGCAACGGTATGGATTTTGAATGAATAAAATATTGCTCCATTTTTTCATCCCAATTGTCATCATTCTAATTTCATTAAGTTTTGAGGAAATCACAGGTAAATTCTTTGCCCTTGAACCGAAATAATTAAAGAAAGGAGGTATCAAATGAGTCTTCATTTCACCCGCCAACGGATATCATGGGTGCTGGTCTGTGCAATTTTTGTTTTTGGCGTACTTTTTCTTATCGGATCACAAAATAGTACCGCCCAGCAGAGCAAGAAACAACTTGAATATGAAAAAGCCTATAAGGTCTATACCCAAAAATGCCTAACATGCCACGTGTCGGTAGCAGATCCTGAAAAACCGGGTAGAACACGGGACGACTGGCATCTGGTGGTCAATGTCATGCACGGTTATGGTCTTGGTTTGAGCCAACAAGAAAGTGAAATGATTATTGATCTTCTCTATGATCTGCGCAAGGGGATGGAACGCGAGGCCGGTTAGCAAAATTTTTTTTACCTTTTCAATACAGTAATAATAAGGAGGGAGCATGAAACGAAGAGCATTTTTAAAATCCATGGCTGCAACGGGAATCGCCGCCTCTGTGGCGGGTACAACCGGCGTCATGTTTCCAGGCGAAGCCGAGGCTCGCAAAAAGCTCGATATCGGTGAAATTAAGAGCGTCAAAGTTGATGTGCTGACTGAAACAAGCTGGTTTAACAATGATCTATTCAAGAAAAACATCATGGATTACGGCGGTGGTATGACCAATCAGTATATCATCCCCTGGATCTGGGACAATGCCGGCGGGTATTCGACCCTGATCACCGTAACGACGCTGGAGGGTGAAGAAAAAAAATTCATGATGGATTTCGGCTGGAACAATGACTGGATGGACTATATTTATGAGGAAAAGAGCGATGTGGCCTCCATGCTGAAAAAAGATGAAATTGATTTGTATGTCCTGTCCCACTGGCACCTGGACCATTTTTGGGGAGTTGAATCCACCCTGAAGCATAAGCCGGACATCACGCTTTACGCGCCGAAAACTTATTATCCGGAAGATATGGCGCTTCTCAAGGACAAGGCCCACCATAAAGCCAAAGACAAAACCACCGGAGAAATGGTGGAAATCTGTAAAAATGACTATCCCCACAAGGGCAAACTGGT
>JAOZSC010000073.1:0-3603 GCA_029939875.1 Desulfobacterales bacterium | reverse complement strand
TTTTTAAGGGCTATCAACCCTACGGTTGTTATGGCGGCTTGCACATCAGCCTGTTTGAAACCTGGGACCCAAAATTCGATGACATCATCAAGGGTGTGAAAGCCTTCAAAATCAAGAAACTCGGATGTAACCACTGTACCGGTTGGATCTGGGCGGAGAAGGCCGCCTCCTCCGGTGTTCCGGTAGTGAAAGGCACCGATAAATACAAAAGCTATAAAAAATTTTCCACCGTCGCCAAAACCAGCAATGTTTTTTTGACCAACGGCGACACCGTAGTATTCTAGCCTCAAAATCTGTTGGCTTGATCGCTTGATCTTGGATTAGAAGGGGAAAGAAAACCCCGCCATTTTCCCCCCTTCTTTTTATTTTTTTTCACGGGAGAGGTGGTATGGATAACGATACTTCAATAAAAAGATTCAATTATTTTTTCGGACTGGTCAATCTGGTCGCAGTTTTTTGTATCGTATGGCTGCTATGGTACATCTTTTTAAATCCCAGCGCCGTGATGAAACTCTACACACCGATGTATGGCTTTGCTCTGGTTGTGGTTTTTTTCTCCGGTATTATCCTGATGACAACGGTTTTAGATTATCCAGCTGTCTTAGACCGCCAGATGTCAAAACCCAATCCCGTAAAAAAGGGCGTTATTTTAACCATAGCTGCCGTTGTCCTGATGGTGATGCTGAACTACATTGTTTTCTGGGGTTTTATCGGCAAATTCGGTATCGCATATTTCAGCCCAAACTCCATTGTCGCAGCCAGCGGTATTGGGGCCGAGCCCTTTTCGGCCCGCGAGAACGCTTCAACCGCCATCGTATATTTTTTCACCGCTTTTTTGTGGATTGCCCTGTTCTGGAATCTTGGTTTCGGTCAGTGGCCTTGGCAAAAGGACAGTCGCGCCACGCAGTCAATATCAAAGATGATTGTCATTTTATTTTTTACAACCATTATTTACATACTCCTGTTTCATCCTCATGTATGTTACCTTTTCTATCCGGCCCAGGACAAGGCTGGCGTGGCACCGTGGTGGGAGGCCCTGGCCGGCACCGGCAGCGCTTTTTTCAGCCTGGGACTGATATTATGCACACTGGTCTGGATTGTTTTTTCAGATTTGCTATGGGAAGGACATCCCTGGAAAGCACTTGGAAAAGATGGGAATTCAAATTTCGGCCAAGGTTTTATCACGTTCATTATGACGTTGATTTTCGGGTTTTTGTTTCTTTATATCGTATTAAATATTTTTGACTACATTTGGGACGAAGCCTTTGTGGGCGGACAGTATACTGACGGACCGGACTGGCGTTATATCCACGCCGGCGAAATTGCAGGCTTTTTAATTTTAGCCGCTTTTATCCTGAAAAACTATTTTAATAATTTTCCCAACAGCGATAACCTGTGGGTACGGTGCATTCTGCGCACGCTCATTGCAATGGCGGGAGGTATGCTGATTTATTGGTTTTACTATTCACCGCTGGCGACTTTTTTCCTGGCTAAGGTGATAGGCTTTGCCCAACCAGGCGATACGCCACTGGTCTGGATACTGCTGTTTCTGAGTGTCATCATGATCCAGAGTGATTTTTTTGATGGATGGCCGTTAAAGAAAAAAGGCCTTAGAGGAATCGGATGATCGATAAAAGCAAAAGACAGTTTTTGTCCAAATTTTTCATCCGGCAGATAGGCGAGCTTGTGCAAGGGTTTGAGGCTGGTGTCAGGGAAGTAGAGGAGGAAGAAGAATTTAACAAATTTTTTGAATCCTATGAATCAAGTTATGCCCTGACGCTGGCATACCCGGATGAAATCTTAATTGAAACAGCGCGCATGCAGGGTATCGAAACCAAAAATCGTGATAAGATTGAAATTGTAAAAGAACTGTTTATGAAGAAAGGGGGGGGTTGAAATAGATTTAGAGTATTTTTTTCGAACGAAAATTGAAAGTATGCTGATCAAGGCATCATGGGCTGAAAAAATATGCACGAATCTTGGAATCGAGGGGGTCAGTCAACTCTGGGGAGATAAGCCCGCGTGGTATTTTTGGATTTCAGGTGCACCGGGGGTCTATCTCCTTGAACTGGTTGAGACCGGCACTAGGCAGCAGGAAGGCTTTGATTTGCATCAAGCCGCCTTTTCTTTGAAATGCTATCCGTTCGCCGGCAACCGTGTTTTTCAATCCTTTTCATTTGAGGAACAATGTCTGATCCGGAGCAAATACTTCGATCACACCAATACGCCTCATTTTGATCACCGCGAAAAAATAGCACAAAATTTGTTCAACATCGCCAAAATAGAGTGTGTGTTTGACAGTGATGAAACGATTGCGGCTTTTACATTCGAAAGCCTTGACACCTGGCGGGTCGTAATTAGAAAGGGCACCACCCTGAATTATCCCTTGCTTGACAAACAGAAAAAGTTCGAAACGGACGAAGTGGATCGTTGGGTCCCCGGAACGGAAATCGGATACCTGTTTTTCGATCGTTTACTCAGCCTCTATTCGTTTTTCAGTAAAAAAAGCCCGGCGCAGGTGTTAAGTTTTCGCTCACGAGGTTTTGAGTATGTATACGACAAAATCAAGGCCTTTGTATGCGTCGATTCTGAACGGGTTAAGATTTACACAACCAGCATACTTTATAATCTTTCAGGTGAAGAAAACACGGTTAATCGCTTAAAATATATTGAAAATGAACTTAAAGATGAAAATGAGGAAACACTTTATGACAACAAATTTGCAGGCCATCATTTTGACTTCGAAGGCGATGAAACCCCGCATTTGATGCCGTTGAACCATCGGTGGTGGTCTCTGGCCGGTGAGCACTTCAGCTGTAACCTTGCATCCAGCTGTGGTTGTTCCTGATGTCCAGTAAAACCGCGGTCCAGAGCCGATGACGCAGTGGCTTCACACGGTAAATGGAACAGTCGAAATGATAACCGTTCATCGACACTTCACAAGGATCAGCGTTTTCTCATAAGGTACAAAGTGGGCCCATGGATACGATCAGAATGGCGATCCCAGTTTTCAATGGTCGGATCTCTCCGGTTTTGGATGCATGCACACAGATTGGTATATTCGACTACGAGCAAAAAAATGAAGTCAAACGCCACACAATTTGGGTTGACGGATTTTCACTTTCCGAACGACTGGCCAATCTGGAGAAATTAGGAGTCAACGTGATAATCTGTTGCGGTATCAGTGATGTTTTGCACAAACTGCTGATAAGCAAAAACATCCGGGTGATTGCTGGAAGAATTGGCGAGATTGAGGAGGTGGTGGACGCGTTTTTCTGCAATCAGCTGGACAATGAATGTTTTCTCATGCCCGGCTATAGCATAACCAACAAATAAAAGAAATTATTTTTATTCAAGCAATAGTCTTCGAAATTTGCCGGCTAGAGGGATTCGGTTATCCCCAACCGCAGAATCTTCCGGCGCAGTGTATTTTTGTCAATTCCAAGCTCACGGGCGGTGACCACTTTTTTCCACTGGTTTTTGCGCAGGGCGGTCTCAATCGCCCGTTTTTCTATTTCCTTTAGTGTGACGCCAGTTGGCACCAGCATCGATCTGTCGCCCGGTATAATGTGCTCAGGTAAATGTTCTATCCGGATCAGTTCA
>JAOZSC010000072.1 GCA_029939875.1 Desulfobacterales bacterium | reverse complement strand
CAGGTTGTTTTTCTCATCATAACTGAACGCATAGAGGGATACACCGGTGTCAAGATCAATGGTTTTCTTATGAAGACCCTCACCGGACAGGATATGAGCGACTCCGGTTTGTTCGGGAAACGCCATGTCGGATTCAGATATCAGCCTGGCAAGCCGTGGCCCGGGCGGGCTTATTTTCCGGATTCTGCTGTTGCCTGAATCTGCCACAAAGATATTGCCGGCAGCATCAAGTGCAATGTCGTCTGGCTTGTTTAGTCTTGCGGCGGTCGCTGGACCGCCGTCTCCGCCAAAACCACCTTCTGAATAACCGAACGGGACGGTGCCGGCAACTGTCGTGATGATGCCGTTGATATCCACTTTTCGAACGCGGTGGTAGTAATCGTCGACAATATAGATATTGCCGGCTGCATCCAGATCAACCGCTCTTGCAATCAGCGCAGCTTCAACTGCCGGCCCGCCGTCGCCGGAAGCACCCCACTCACCATTGCCAGCCACAGTTGTGATGACGCCACTGGTTTCCACTTTCCGGATGACATGATTGTTGGTGTCTGCAATAAAGAGATTCCCGGCACTGTCGACCGCCACGTCATGGGGCCATTTAAGTTTCGCTTCAGTCGCAGGCCCGTTGTCGCCGCTGTAGCCACCGGATGACGATTTCGGCCTGCCAGCGACAGTCGTGATGATGCCAGCGGTATCAACCTTTCGAATACAATTATTCTGAGTATCGGCGATATAAAAATTGCCTTCGTTATCGACATCCAGACCCATGGGGTGGTTTAATTGAGCTTGAATGGCGGGCCCTCCATCTCCGGAAAAGCCAGGCCTATTGTACCTGCCGGCAAAAGTGGAAACCTTCCCGCTTGGATCCACTTTTACAACAATGTCTGCTTTTGCCATCATTGATGTCGGGAGATTCTCCGAAAGATAAAGATTGCCCAGGGCATCCAGGACGATTCCGGTGTGCATACCTGTTAGTCGGCACCGTTCTGATATTATTCCATCGCTATCAACCTTCAGAACACGAGTTCGCCAATTCTGAAAACTTACATGTTCTAAAGTATTAATGTACAGGTTGTCCGCTGAATCAGTTGCGATACCTTGATAAATTATGAATCCAGCCTCGGTTGCCGGCCCACCCATGCCACCAAAGCCACCGGAGCCGTTGCCGGCATATGTGTCAATGATAACGGCATTATTTCGGTTGACTGTGCCGTCTCCTTTAAAAAGTATTGAGGGATCAACAGGGCTGACATAGTGATGGGCAGAAAGACTCCAGCCCTCTGCAAGGGTCCCCTGGCCTTTCAAAACGGGAACTTCAACCTTTTTCCAAAAAATTATTTCCTGCTGGGTGGGAATCATCAGCGTACTGATTCCCGACTGGCCAAATGATCTGCCCATCGGGTTTGGCCGGTAATATAAGCCATAATAGACAAAACCGATTCGAACATAACCGATCAGCGGGCCGAATGCCGGCCTGCCCAGATAATCCAAACCATCCCATTCAATTTCTGCCAACTGATTCGGTGCTGCCGGCAGCGATACTTGATAAGTTTTCCCGGCTATTTTAACATCCACAATGATTTTGATGAGGCTTCCAGGAACCGTATCACCGCTGGCCGGTATGGAGAAAACACCAGGGTTGAAGCCAGCCACACGACTGCTGGTATAATGGAAGTTCATGGCGGTACCGGGAATATTTATGTCCTCGTGCAAAATACGGCTGCGCTGCTCAACAAAAGAGGCGATGCAGCGGGTGTCATCGGGCGGCTGTTCTCCCGGAGCTTTTCCGCCTGAGAATTCTTGATCGGCAATGGCGGGTCCTTTTGGATTGGGAGATATTGCATCCGTTGGTGGTCCAAAGGGCCAATTGAAGTCAAGAGGAGAAAAATGAGTGACTGCTGCTTTCCAGAAGGAGGTCCCGGGGGCGTACTTTTGTGAATCATCAAGGCCTTGTACCTCACTGGTAAACGTCCCGTCTTCATCCAGATCATCAGGAAGTCCATCCCCATCGGCATCCAGCGCGTCCACTTTCCCATCAGGGTTGCCTGCGGGTTCGGTATCCAGAAGCTGAACAACCACGCCATTTTCCAGCGGCATCCAGACGCCCTTATCCCTGTCATAATATCCCACCGGCACAATGACTCCTACCGGAAACCCCAGGAAATTGTTTATCCAGATGGTCACCGGTTTTTCAAATCGCACCCTTTCGGCGCCATCCACACTGAATTCAGCACAATAGGTAAATGCCGAGGCCGGAGGCAATTGAGCCGGCATTGATTTAGGCGTTGTATATTCAGTTGCCCGGGTAGTAATGGTAGTAAGTTCTTGAACATCATCTCCATTGCTATCCACTAAAAAGGCGCGATTGTCCCCTGTGAATACCACGGAAGTCGAGCGACTGCCGAATTCATCGGCCACAGGAGTGCTCTGGTGGGTGACGACCGTATCGGGATTACCATCGAACGTCAGCGTGGTGGATACAGGATCTTCGCTTATCATTTGAACTGTTTCGACCATTGCAATGTCATTCCAGGGAACATAGACTTTGCGATGGATTGTGATCAGCCCTTTTTTTTGAAAGACGACTGTCAGATTGCCGCCACCGTCGACCGGAATGGAGAATCGACCTTCCGCATCGGTTGTTACCGAGCCATATCCCGGGTGATCGTGAATGGTGATAGAAACATTTGCGATGGGCAACTCTGCGGGATCTTGAACCAGGCCCGTGATCAGGGAAAATCGCCGGTAATCATATTCTTCAACCGTGGCATCGACCGGTATCAGGTCCGCATAATGCCCGCCGAACGACCCCTGCGGTTGGGGAAATTGATTCCCGAGCACGGTAACCACCGCCCGGGCATTTGCTGAACCGGTAGGACCGGTCACGGTCAAGGTATACGTAGTTGTGTGCTCCGGGGAGACGGGAATTGACCCATTCGGCTCCACGGCACCGATGCCGTTGTCGATGTGTGCAACGCTTGCATTGTAGGAAGTCCACGCAAGAGTGGATGATCTCCCCTGCTCAATTTCCAGCGGTGTGGCGCTAAAATTTACAGTGGGTGGCGCCTTGGGATCGTTTACAGTGACGGTGACACTGTCGGTGGTGTTGCCTCCCGGATTTGTCGCTGTAATGGTGTAAGTGGTGGTTTCGGCGGGTGATACAAGTATTGAGCCGTTGCGCTCCACATTGCCGATTCCCGGCGCAATGGCGCACGAAGCAGCATACTTCGAAATCCAGGACAGAATGGCTGACTGTCCTGTTTCCAGCGTTTTCTTATCAGCACCAATGCTTACCTCCGGCGGAGGATAAGTTACGGCAACGGTTTCGGCGGCGGTTAGCGACCCGCCCGGGCCTGTTGCTGTGAGGGTATAGGTGGTCGTCTCGGTGGGTGATACTATAAAGGAGCCTTCGATATCGACGCTGCCGATGCCAGGCTCCATCGTACAGGAATCGACATTTTTTGTACTCCACGCCAGGGCACTCGAATCACCCAGTGCAACAGACGTTGGAATTGCGGTAAATGTCACTTCCTGAGGCTGAAGGATGCTTTTTATGTTGATTTCAAGATGGATTGAAGCGCCGGGTGAGCCCCGGAGAAACACCACCAGATAGTTTTCGTCTTTCAGTTCGACATTTTCAATAAATTCGGTTTCTGCGCCGGTCAGAAAATCTCGCAGGAGAATAAACTGACTGTTCAACAGAACAAACCCGCCGTCAATTTGTTTGTCGGGGGTGGTTTTTTGAATTGTCAGGATGCCTGCGCCCGAATTATTGCTGATAAATGCCTGGTAGGACAAACGCAGGTGCCAGTCGTTGATCGCAAAATCATTCGCGAAAACGACCGGGTCTTCGCAATGGGCAGGAGGGGCAATGGCAAATGAGGCAAACGTAAAAAGAAGAACGAAAAGTGCGAAAAAGCCTTTTTTCAGCATGATGCGATGTCCCCTAAAAAAATATCGGTGAAATGGCAAAACCCGTCGGCTATAAAAACGATCGGTCATGAAATGCGCGCCCTTCACTGTGACAAAGCAAAAGGTTTTTTTCAACAAAAAAAGTATTGTGGTTACAATATTTTACTTGTGTTTACAGCATTTTACAGCATTTGACACCTGTGGGCACAAAAGGGGGCCCTCAATGGATCAGCCGCCTGATGTCAGGCGGCTGAGTACCACCGTATCAATAGATTATTTCTTTTTCGGTTTTGATTCTTCGACCACAATCAATTTCTGATTTGCCGCGAATACCTTTTGGCCAATTCCGGGAACCTGCATCAAATCTTCCGGTTTTTTGAAAAGGCCGCTTTTTTCGCGATAGGCAATGATTCTGGCGGCAATACCTGGCCCTATCCCTTTCAGCCGGGTCAGTTCCCCGGCTGAAGCTGTGTTAATATTCACCTTTTGAACCTCCACGGCACTGACATTGATCACACTGACCCACACGACGAATACTGCCACCAGCATTGCCATAACCATTTTGCGATTGACCATTGAGTCCTCCTTTCAGTTATGCAGGGTTTTTTCAACGCCATGCCGTAAGGCATGGCTGTCCATTTGCCAAAATTATCACCGTATCCGAGCGGCTCTTGAAAGGTGCCGGTGCTGTCAATAAAATCTTTCTAAAAAGGCAAAATTTTGTTAAAGATAAATATTATCGGACAAATCCGACGGACGCCTGTTGACATGCAGCTTGTCGAAACATACGACTGTGCAGTCAGGATGCTCTTAAGCCATTTATTTTTGGGTGTCAATAAAAATTTGCGTTAAAAGGCAATAAATATTTGCCTTCCGGGGAGTGCGATTTTAAGGCGGGAGGGTTGGCCTGGACCCTAGTAGTCTTTTACTTAATAAATTACAGCAGGTTAATAAAATTCATGGATGAGACAGGAAAAATCATCGATCGGTTGAAAGCAGCGGTCAATGCCAAATCAGACGAGCAATTGGCAACTTATTTAGGCATAACAAGGCAAAATATTGGTGCCGCCAGAAAGCGGGATGACGTTCCCGCGGGGTGGATTTACAAGGTGGCAGAGTTGAGCGGATGTTCCATGGACTGGCTTCGCTTTGGACGAGGTCCGCAATACCGAATGGCGTACGACACAGCGGATTCACAGCCCCAGGGCCGGATCGCGAGTCCGCAAGCACCATATAATCCGCCGGCTGACCGGCAGCCCGGGGCGATGGGTAAAGCATTGCATGACGAGAATGCTTCGGGTTTTGGGGCGGCGGTGGAAATGCTGGCCAGAATATACAACTCGGGGGACCAGCTGCTGATCAGTACCATCAGCGCCAATATCCGGGCGTTCTGTGAGGTGATCGATCGCAAACAGCGCTCAACCTGATGTTGTAAAAGCCTAAGAGTTTCAGAGCCAAGCGCACACCGAAATGTATAAAATCAGTCGTGTCGCGGGAGGCGTCAAGAGTGAAGCCGTAGACATTGCCCGGTGGGTGAAGCGCATCCTTTGCGGGTTGCACAAATATACTGACAGATGGCAAGAGCAAAACGGCCTTACCTTTTAGCTCTATTCGTTTGACTCAAGAAATTTGAATTCGGTGGGAGAAAAAAAGGGATTACTTTACCCAATTATCAATATTTAGATTCGGGGCCCGATTAAATTCCTTTTCGTTATTTGTGACCAAAATGCTGTCTATCGAAAGGGCATGTGCGGCGATTAACATATCAAGGGATCCGATGGGAGTGCCTTGTTTTTCTAAAAAGGCTCGCAGTCTGCCATATTGTTGGGCGGCTTCATCACCATAGGGCAATATTTCCAACGGAGCCAAAAATTGGGCTAAAGCGAATTGATTCTGATCTGGTTTTGAGCTCTTTACAATGCCGTATTCAAGTTCGCTCAAGGTTATTGATGAAATACCGATTTGCGAAATCTGGGTTTGCCTAAATCGTTCGATTATATCCGCTGGTTTTTTTTTGATAATATAGATACATATGTTTGTATCTAGCATATATTTTATCATAATATTTCCCGAGAATCCTGTGGCGGTTGATCTCTGGTTTCCATATAGTCATCGGTGAATTGGTCAAGACTATTTGCCAGGGATGCCCAGGGGTCATCCTTAGGAATAAGGATGACTATCTTACCGAATTTTTTGATAAAAACATCATTTCCAGAGAACCGGAATTCCTTAGGAAGTCTTACGGCCTGGCTTCGGCCGTTAATGAATATTTTTGCGCTTTGCATAATTAATCTCCTTGTAAATTGGTATATACCATAATATAGATTATACTGGGAAGATTGTCAATTCAATACCCTTTTCAAAGAATTTGTTGCACTTCAATTCCAGGAGAATTGTGTACTGCATGACCCCAGGCAAATGTTCACAGCACTCAAAAATGCAAAAAATTCTTGACACTACCAGAGGAAAAAAATGTTCAAACCCACAGTCGATCTGAAGCCGGACATGCTGGCGCTGCTGGGCGTCTGTTCGGATGAAAACTCCAGTTTTATGCGCGGACCCGCAGAATCGCCTCCGGCAATTCGGGGAGCCCTTCACAGCGGCTCGGCCAACCTGACAGCCGAATCCGGCATTGATCTTGCCGACAACCCCCGCTTTATCGAAGCCGGTGATATCAGCGTTCAAGACGGCGCTGAAGCCTTTATGGGCATTGAGATAGACGTTGGTCAGATCGTCGG
Organism: Desulfobacterales bacterium; assembly: GCA_029939875.1. Classification (GTDB taxonomy): domain Bacteria; phylum Desulfobacterota; class Desulfobacteria; order Desulfobacterales; family JAFDCJ01; genus JAFDCJ01. The sequence continues at coordinate 2,729 of JAOZSC010000072.1, read as the reverse complement.
CACGGGTGCCCTGCCGCTGGTCCTGGGAGGCGATCACGCGATAACCTATCCCGTGCTGCGGGCGGTTGCCGGCCGGTATGGGCCGGGGGCTATCAGCATCTTGCATTTTGACGCCCATCCGGACCTGTACGATGATTTCGAGGGCAATCGCCTGTCCAACGCCTGCCCCTTTGCCCGCATCATGGAAGAAGGGCTGGCAAAACGGCTGGTCCAGGTGGGCATCCGCTGCCTGAATGCACCTCAGAAAAAACAGGCGCAGCGCTTCGGCGTTGAAATTCATGAGGCCAAAGCGCTGGATGTAAAATCGTTTGATCCGGCACTTACCGGCCCGGTATATATCTCCTTTGACATGGATGTGCTGGATCCGGCGTTTGCCCCCGGCGTTTCTCATTTCGAGCCGGGCGGGCTGTCGGTCCGGGACGTGATTTCCATTATTCATAAAATAGAAGCACCGATTGTGGGGGCGGATATCGTTGAATACAACCCCCGGCGCGATATTCACAATATGACCGCCATGGTGGCGGCCAAGATGGTCAAGGAGATCGGGGGAAAGATGCTGCTGAACGCGGCCGGAGATACGGTGGGTTCAGGCTGATGCAACGAGAAATTGAAACGTTGATCATCGGCGGCGGTGCCATCGGCATCTGTTGCGCCTTTTATCTCAATGAGCTCGGTAAAAATGTTGCCGTTGTCGAAAAGGACGACATCTGCGCGGGCAGTTCGTACGGCAATGCGGGCTTGGTCGTTCCCAGCCACAGCATGCCGCTGGCAGCGCCCGGGGTCTTGTTCCAGGGGCTCAAGTGGATGTTCGATCCGCAAAGCCCTTTTTACATCAAGCCCCGCCTGCAGCGTGACCTGTTGTCCTGGCTGTGGCAGTTTCGCGGTGCCTGCAGCCGGACGCACGTTCGCAAAGCCGTGCCTGTTATGCGCGATCTTGGCCTTGCCAGCCGGGATCTGTTTGACGAGCTGGCGGCCCTGGAAGACTTGGATTTTGATTTCGCACCCACCGGCAAACTGGATATTTTTAACACCCACAAGGGTTTTGACAAGGCCGTCGAAGAAGCGCGACTGCTGCAGCAATACGGTGTTGAGACGCGCATCCAGGAGCCGGCGCAGCTGGCGCAATTTTTCCCGGGCATGCGCACCACCGCCGTGGGCGGCGTCCTGTGCCCCCGGGATGCCTGGCTGCATCCCGACCGGTTTGTGCACCAGCTGGCCCGGCATGTTGAAACCCGGGGGGTGCGGATGTTGACCGCCGTGGAAGTCCTGGGATTTGAATCTGCCGGGCGCACGGTGACACGGGTCAAAACCACCCGGGGCGATCTGTCCGTCAAAGAGGTTATTCTGGCCGGCGGCTGCTGGTCGGCCGAACTGATGCGCGAGCTGAAAATCCGGCTGCTGCTCGAACCCGCCAAGGGTTACAGCATCACCTACAAACGGCCACAGCGATGTCCGGCCATCCCGTTGATGTTGGCCGAGGCCGCCATCGCGGTAACGCCGATGACCGACCGGCTGCGTTTTGCCGGCACCCTTGAGCTTGCCGGCTTTGACCTGTCGATCAACTGGCGGCGCGTGCAGGCCATTGTCCAGGCCGTACCGGCGTACCTGCCCGATCTTGACCCCGATTCTCTCGAGCTGGTGGAAATCTGGCGCGGCCTGCGGCCCTGCTCTCCCGACGGGCTTCCCTACCTGGGACGGCCTGCCGGCTACGACAATGTCATTGTTGCCACCGGCCACGACACCCTGGGCATTTCGCTGGCACCCATAACGGGAAAAATTGTTTCCCTGCTGGCGGCGAATAAAAAACTGCCGATGGATATAAGCGCGCTTGGCTTAGAGCGCTTTCACTCCTGAATGATCGTAAACAAAAACAGCAAGCAATGAATTAGGGTTGCAGTAAAACCCCGGCGGCCGCTGCGGCCAGTTCGATGAGATAACGCGGAAAAATTCCGGCCACCAGCATCACGCCCACCAGCACGCCGGTGAGGATCCGCAGGGGCACGGAAAGTTCGATGGCAGACTGGGGTTGGTCGGGTTCGGTCAGGTAGGCGGCCTTGATCACCAGCAGGTAGTAGTAAAGGGAGATGACGACGTTGATCATGGCGATGAGCACCAGGGTGAAGTAGCCCTGCTGCATGGCGGCCACAAACACCAGCAGTTTGCCTGTAAAACCAATGGTCGGCGGAATCCCGGCCAGGCTGAAAGCAGTGACCAGCAGCGCCAGTGCCAGCAGCGGTGAGCGCCGATGCAGGCCGGCCAACTGTGCAACTTCGATGTTGTCCCCGTTGCCGGCAACTTCAACCACCACCAGAAAAGCGGTGAACTCCATCACCATCAGGGCCATGGCATAAAAAATGGCGCTGGTGTATCCGTCCGGGCTCAGGCTCAAAATACCGATGAGCACATAGCCTGCGTGGGCGACGGTGGAATAGGCCAGGAGTCGTTTCAGGTCCTTTTGCACGATGGCCGCCAGGTTGCCCACGGTCATGGAGACAATGGCAAGGGTGACCAGCACGTGCACCAGGTAGATGCTGCCCGGCCCGGTTACGGCCAGCATCCGGGTGAGGATGGCAATGGCGGCCACCTTGGAAGCCGTGGCAATATAGGCCGTCACCTGGTGGGCGGCTCCCTGGTAGACGTCCGGCGCCCAGAAGTGGAAGGGGAAAATCGCCAGTTTGAAAAAAAACCCGCACAAAGTCAGCACCAGGCCGATGACCACCGCCGGATTC
>JAOZSC010000071.1:5043-9400 GCA_029939875.1 Desulfobacterales bacterium | reverse complement strand
TTCAAGCTGCCGATGCCGTCGTTTTGCCCCAGGGCTGCTACCAATCATTGTACGAAATGGCACGGGCCAACTGCCGCCATGTATTTCCAGATTACGATGTCCGGTTCAAATATCCGAACAAAATCGGTCAAATTAAACTTTTTCGAGAATTCAATCTTGCCCATCCGACATCTGAAATATTTTTAAATGCGGATTCGTTCCACCAGAGTTTCAAAAAACAACCATCAAAAATCATCTTGAAATATCCTTTTGTTTTCAAGCTGGATTGGGGCGGTGAGGGGGAAACCGTGTTTCTGATAAGATCGGAAAATGATTTAAGCCGCATTTTACAAAAAACTGCTCAATTTGAAAAATCCGGCCAGTCCGGGTTTTTGCTGCAGCAATACATTGAATCCGGCAATAAAACCTTGCGGGTGGTGGTCATTGGACAGCGGGTGCTTTCGTACTGGCGCATCCAGCATGCCGGCGGTTTTTATTCAAACGTCAGCAAAGGTGCGGTCATTGATTCAGAAGCTGAGCCCGAACAGCAGCACAAAGCCGTTGCCCTGGTGCGGCAATTGTGTCGGAAAACCGGGATTAACCTGGCCGGCCTGGACGTGATTTTTTCATCGGAACATAACGATGCCGACCCCCTGCTGCTGGAAATCAACTATTTTTTCGGCCGCCGGGGACTGGGAGGATCAGAAGCCTACTACCAGATACTGCTGGAAGAAATCCAGGCCTGGCTGGCAGACCTGGATTTGAATAGTTGATTATGTTAATTTAGTTGATTAAAATGAAACGAAAACAGAATTTACAACCCTTCGCCTACGACCTGGGCGCAGACGATATCAAACGCGAACGCCACAAAGCCCGTCAGCTGCGCCAATCCCAGTGGTGGAAGCGCCGCCTGGCAAAAGGGGTGTGCTATTACTGCGGCCGGCCGACGACGCCGGACCAGCTGACCATGGATCACATCGTGCCCATCTCCCGCGGGGGAAAAACGACCAAGGGAAACGTTGTTGCCTGCTGCAAACAGTGCAATAACGCCAAAAAACAGCTTCTGCCCATGGAATGGGATAACTATTTACAACAATTTGCCCCAACGGTGAATAAAGAACAAACCAAATAATAGCTAACAACCCGTAATCACATCTGATATCATTTTAAAAACAGCATTTTCCGGATACCTCCACCCCGTGTTGTTTACCCCTCCGGAGGCTCGTCATCCGATTCATCCAGCAGCAGGGCTCTTTTGGCCCGCGTCTTTCTGACCACGATGTATGAAACCGTGAGGGTGAGAAGGATTACCATGGGAAGAAAAAGCTCCACCAGCAGCAAGCGACTTTCGGCGGGATTCATTTGCTGGGATTCAATGCGTGGTGCCTCCTCTTTGTTCTGGTTCATCCTTGAGTGCAGGGTAGCCACCGCTGCCCCCAGATAAACAGCCACGAAAACAAGGGCCAGCAGACACAGCCTTTTTTCAAATTTGCTCATAAATAATCCTTACCCAGCAATGACGCCGGTAAAAAACAATTGACTCAGAATACGGATCAATCTAAGAAAACACAAGGGGAAATTTTACCTTGCGCGATAACCGCGCAAGCGTCCATGGTTTATTGTTTGTGGTCCGTGGTAAGGTAAGCACTATGGATCGAATTTGTATTGTCATCATTGCTGGGGTTATAAAAATCCGGCATCATGCCGCCAGACCTGCAACGGACAACTGACAACAAGCAACTGACCAATTGAGTTTCACTCAATTGAGGTTATACATCCTCCATTGAACAATCATAATCACAGGGAGAAGCGCTATGTTTTACCAAACGTTGATGAATGAAGCGGAAAAAGAGCTTCAACAGGAGGTACGAAAATTCGTGCGTAATGAAGTTTCCCATGACTTTATTCGGGCTCTGGATCGCGATGAGATCCAATACCCCCGCGAATATGTGGAAAATCTGGCCGCCCATAACCTGCTGGGCCTGCGATTCGACCCCCAATGGGGCGGGCGCGGCCTGCCGTGGACATCCGAGGTCATCGCTGAAGAAGAAATCGGTGTTCTGGGCAACACCCTGGGCTGTGCTTACGTGATGCCGTCTATCGTCGGCGAGGCCCTGCATGTATTCGGCACCCAGGAACAAAAAGAGCGTTTTCTCAAGCCCATTTTACAGGGCAAAATGATCAGCGCCGAAGCATTGACCGAGCCCCGCGGCGGATCTGATTTTTTCGGCGCCACCACCCGCGCCGTAGACAAGGGGGATCATTTCCTGGTCAGTGGACAGAAACGATTTGTGGTAGGCGCCACCGAGGCGGATGTATGCCTGGTGTACTGCCGTACGAATTTTGACGAAAACTCTCATAAATACCAGCGCATCAGCGCCATGATGATCGAGCGCGGACCGGGAGTGGAATCCGAATACCAGTATGGCCTGCTGGGCACCCGGGGCGGCGGCACCGGACGGCTGGTATTTCGGGATGTGAAGGTTCCAAAAGAAAACCTCATCGGGGAGCTGCACGGCGGCGCCCTGGTATTTCACCAGATGATGATCCCCGAACGCCTGACATCCGCCGCTGCTGCTTTAGGGGTGCGTGCTGCCCTGGAAGTGGCGGTCAAATACAGTGAAAAGCGTTTTGCATTCGGCCGGGCCATCCGCCGTTTTCAGGCAGTCCAGTTCATGGTGGCCGATGCCATCACTCAGCTGGATGCCGCCCGGGCACTGGTGTACATGGCCGCCCGGGCCGTGGACACCGATGCGCCAAATGTTCGCCGCATTGTTAGCGAGGCCAAGCGTTTTGCCACTGATGCCGGCTGGGAGATCGCCAACAAAGCCATGCAGATCATGGGCGGCATCGGGTACACGGATGTCTACCCCATTGAAAAAGTGGTCCGAGACATCCGCTTGACTCAGATCTGGACCGGCACCAACGAAATCATGAATCTGCTCATCCAGCACGAATATTACCAGGAAGTTTTAAAAGGCTCTGATAAAGTGCGCAACCTGGAACTGGATGCCACCAACTATGAAGCCGATGCCGAGAAATGCTTTACGGATGATGATATGTGGAAAGTACACGGAGAAAAGTAACAAACGCTGATGGCCTATATAATCGATCCGGAAAAGTGCACCGCATGTGCAACCTGTGTTGACCAGTGCCCCATGGAAGCCATTGCAGAAGACGGGCGGGGAAAATATTGCATCGACCCTGAACTGTGCACCGACTGCGGCAGCTGCGCGGATGTCTGTCCCGAGGAGGCCATCAGCGGCTTATAGGACAATGCAGAAAATTCACTCCGGTCGGTAGGGTTTGCCCAGGGCCGACGGGGCCAGCCCTGAGAAAAAGTGCAGCAGGGCTCGGGTTTTTGGTTTTTTTTCCACCCAGCGCAGCACGGACTCCTTCTGGACAACGGACATGATCAAGAGGGTAAAAATCATCAGCGGAAAAGGCGCCACCTGGAAGACCTGGGACGGTATCGACGGCAGCCATTCCTGAAAATAAATCCCCAGCACCTGGAGTAATGAAAAAAGATAGGCCCCGGCGGCGGCCTTGACCGGATGCCAGCCGCCGAAAATCACCAGCGCCAGGGCAATCCACCCGGTTCCCTCGGCGCCCTGGGGCCTGCCCCAGCCCGGCTTGGTCGCCAGGGAAAAGGTCGCGCCGGCCAGGCCCACCAGCAGCCCGCCGCAGATGGCATAAAAAAGCTGCAGCCGCTGGGGGTTGACCCCCCTGGCATACGAGGCCCTCGGGTGCTCACCCACCGAACGCAGCTCCAGTCCAAGGGATGTTCGATAGATGTACCACCAGCAAAAACCGATAAAGGCCAGGCTGGCGTAAACCGGCAAATTGTGGTTGAAAAACACGCCGCCCAGAATCGGTATCCGGTCCAGCCATGGGATCGGCAGCGGCGATACCTGGGGGCCCTGCAACCGCGAGTATGGATTGCCGATAAAATAGGCCAGATCCCGGGTCATCAGGGTCAACACAAAGCCCACGGCCACCTGATTCTGCCCCAGATAGATGCTGAACACCGCCACCACGGCCGCCACCAGGGCGCCGACTGCCGCCGCACCGGCAAATCCCAGAACCAGGCTGTTGGTTTCATAGGCAATGGCGAAAGCCGCCATGGCACTGAGCAAAATGGAGCCGTCCAGTGAAAGGTTGATCAGCCCGGCCTTTTCCGTAACGGTTTCTCCCACCGCAGCCAGCACGATCGGGGCGGCGCCGGCCACCACGCCGGCAAAAAGAATGGTCAAATTCAGATCAAACATAATATCGCCAAGGGCTAAGCAAATAGCGTATAGCGTTTAAAAAAAATTACCGTTTGTAGTTTATACCTTATGCCCTAGTCTCTGGTTTCTTGCTTGGGGTCAGTGGTCAG
>JAOZSC010000071.1:0-5033 GCA_029939875.1 Desulfobacterales bacterium | reverse complement strand
AGCCGGCCACCACGCCGGCAAAAAGAATGGTCAAATTCAGATCAAACATAATTGCGCAGAGAGCTAAGCGCATGGCGCATAGCGTTTAAAAAGAAATTCATCGTTTTTGGTTTATACTTTGTGTCTAACGGCACAATCGTCCGTCGTTTGTTGTTTGTGGTCCGTGGTCAAGTAATCATTACTGTTCGAATTTATATTATCCTGATCTATGACGGTTTCGTAAAACATCCCTTTTGTTCGCTCCGTGAGCATCTCGGCGATAGCTGGAACACTTCGCTAATGCCGCCCGATCGGCAATGGACAACGGACCAATTTCGTTATACGCTCTGCTCTATGCGCTATGCTCCACGCGCTATGCCCCCTGCCCTATGCTCTATGCCCTATGCTCTCGGCGCTTTGCGCTCTGCGGTTTTGTTGTCGCCATGCGTATACGCCCAGAATTGCCAGCACTAACGCCCCCTGGATAACGCCGGCAAGGGACGAATCCAACTGCAGCACCATGGGAAGCTGAATGCTGCCGACATTCAGGCAGGCGAAAAAAAACGCCACCAGCGGCACCAGCCAGATGTTGTAGTTGCACAGCATCACCACCAGCAGTGCCAGGTATCCGTAATTGCTCGAAATTGCCGGCAACAGCCGGTGATAAACGCCACTGACCTGCAGGCTGCCTGCCAGGCCGGCAAATCCCCCTGCAAACACCATGGCCACGATCATGTAACGTCCGGGCTTGAGCCCGAATAAAAAAGCGGCATTCGGATTGTTGCCGATGGCTTTCAAATTTAACCCGATCCGGGTATAACGCAGCAGCAATCCGGTTGCAATCAGCGCAACAATGACAATCACAAGGGCAGGTGGAGAAAGGCGAAGGGATGACAGTTTGGGCAGCCACAATGCCACCGGAAAGGTTTCGGTGCCACTCATGGAGGCCACCCCCGGCCGGCGCCAGGGCCCGAAAATCAGCCAGAGGATGATGCCCTGGGCCACAAAATTAAGTCCCAGGCCGGCAAAAATTTCATTTACATCGCCTTTGGTTTTTAAAAACCCGGCAATCACCGCCCAGGCAGCCCCCCCAAGCACACCGGCGGCCAGAGACATTGCCAGAAACAATCCGGGGCTCTGGCTCTGGAGACCCAATCGCAGCAGCGCCGTGCTGAACACCGCCCCCATCATTACCTGGCCTTCCACTCCGATGTTCCACAGGCCGATACGGAAGGTAAACAAAAGCCCGCAACCGCAGAGCGTCAGCGGTATCCAGCCCTTAATCACGTGGGAAATTTTATTCCAGGATCCCAGAGAACCCCGTAGAATATGATAGTAGGCACTCAACGGCGGCGCACCGGAAATCAGCAGTATTAGCGAGGTGAAAAAAAACACCGCAAACAGCGTAATCGCGACCTGGCGGGTCTGGCGAAGATAGGTAGGCACAATTCAAATGTCTCGAAATTGCAAGTTATCAAAAAATCGGCCTGATCTGCTACCCGTTGAGCGTCATCGTCCATTTGGGGAAGCAAGCCAACCGATGAGATAGCGCCCCAAATGGACACCTTAAGCGGGGCCAAAATGCATATTACGCGGCGCCAACCGCAACATTCCCCGCGATGGCCCGGCCCAGTTCCTGGACATCCGTCCGGGACGCCTCCACATCCATGATAATACGGCCGTTGAAAAAGACCAGCACCCGGTCGGCCACCATGAGAATTTCATCCAGCTCCGAAGAGGAAAACACGATGCCGGTGTGCCGGTGACAATACGCCTGCAGATGCTGCCAGACCCAGTTGATGGAATCCACGTCCAGACCCCGGGTCGGGTTTTCAAGCAGCAACAGAACGGGGGCTGACGGTAAAAAGGAAAGCAGCAGCCGCTGCTGATTGCCGCCGGACAGGTCCTGCACCTCGGAATCCGGCCGCCCTTTGACCCGAAACGCTTTAATATGTTCGGCTGCCGCCTGGCGGGCCTGGTGCCACTTTACCACCGGCCCTTTGCGATCGGCCAACAGTGCAAAATGCTCGGTGATACTCAAGCCGGGTATCAGGCCTTCCTCCAGCCGGTCGGCCGGTAAAAACGTCACTCCCTGGCGCTGGAACATATGATGGTCCCGGTGGGTCATATCGCAGCCCTGCAGCCGGATGCAGCCACTGGTCGCCAGCTTCAATCCACCGGCAATGCGCAAAAAAACCCCCTGCCCGCTGCCCTCAAGGCCTGCCAGGGCAACGATTTCCCCCTGACGGATGACCACATCGCAATCTTTCAGGCCGGTGCGTCCACCCGATCCGGAGACATCGGTCATCACCAGTACATCGGCACCCGGTGTCAGATGCTGACGGTCCGGCTGCGCGGGAGGGGTGCCGAACATCATTTCCAGCAGACCATCGGCCTGAAACGGGGGCGTCATCTCGCCGGTTACTTTGCCCTGACGCAACACGGTCACCTTGTCGCACAGGACCTGGACATCTTCAAGTTTGTGGGATACCAGGATGACACTTTTTCCCTCGGAAGCCAGCTTTTTGAGAGCCGCAAACAGGGTGGCCTTCTGCAGGCTTGAAATGCCGGTGGTCGGCTCATCCAGAATCAGAACCTCAATGCCCAGCGCCAGCAATCGCAACAGTTCGAGTTGCTGTCGTTCGCCGATGGTTAGAATTTTCAGCGATGTATCAGGGTCCAGGGAAAAATTAAAAGCGCGGGCCAACCCCGCGAACTGCTTGTGAAAAACTTTCTGGGGCCATGAAAATCCGCCGGTCTGTCCCAGCATGAAATTTTCAATGACGGTTAAAAGGGGGAAGTCCAGGGGATCCTGGTACAGCATGCCGATGCCCAACTCAGCAGCCCGGGCGGGATTTTTATAATCAACCGGTTTTCCATCCAGCAGAATCAAGCCGCTGGTTTTTTGGCTGAATCCCACCAGAACTTTCATCAGGGTGCTTTTCCCGGCACCGTTTTCACCCAGAATCCCGTGAATGCGGCCCGGCGCCACCGTAAAACTGATTCCGTCGTTGGCTTTCACCGGCCCGTAGTGTTTGTGAATGTCCTTCAGTTCAATCCTCATGGGGGGACATTCTCCTGCCTGGATGAACCTTTTCCGTAGAAGCAGTAGGGGCGGGGTTTACCCCCGCCCGTTATGATGAATACTCAGTGTGATCGAACAAATCGTTTAATTCAGGAGAGCTTTATTTGGCGCTGCTCTGTCCGCTCATCCCTTCCAGCAACTGTTCCATGTACCAGATCTGCTGGTCGGAAGCGGTCTGTCCGGCTTTTAGAAACGGTTTTCCATCCTGATAATTCAACGGCCCCTTAAACAGGTTGATTTTGCCGTTGCCCAGATCGCGGATAAAAGCATCCAGGGCCTTGTTGGCGGAAACAGACAGGGCCGGGCCGGGGGCAAAACCCACCGTACTGGTATCCGGATTGTTGATGTCCTTCCAGTCGGGACCCAGCCAGTCCCATTCCGATTTCCAGTTGCCCGACATGGCAGCCTTGATAAATTTGACGTAGCCCGGCCCCCAGTTGAAATAAGGCACCCCGAGACATACATCGGGTGCGCCCTGGCAGGCGCCCAGGTAATCATAGGGGATGGCCCAGATATTTTTGCCTTGTTTCTTTTTCTGCCGGGCCACAACCACTGCTTCGGTGGTGTCGATGCCGGAAATCACGACATCATATCCGGTGTTAAAAAAGTTTTGCACCACCTGGGTGGGATCCGCCGTCACCCCCGGGATGTTAAACCAGAAACCGATCCAGGTTACCTGGAATTTTAAATCCCTGGCATTTTTTTTCAGGACTTTTTCCCAGGCATATCTGGCACCCAGAAAAGCCGAGGCGGACAGGCGCCGGGTTTCTTCGTTGATCAGCGGCCCGAGATACCCGATTTTTCCGGTTTTGGTGGTCATGGCGGCCACAAAACCGGCCATCATTTTACCGTATTCCATGCGTCCCATCAGGTTGCTCAAATTTTTCGGGGCCTTGCCGGTCAGGACACCGTCGCCGGAAATATGAACGAAGTGGACCTCGGGATGCTGCAAAGCCGCTTCCCTGGTCCCGTCCTTCATATCATCGGAGTTTGCAATGATCAATTTTGCGCCCTTTTCCACCATGTCATCCACCAGCTGCGGGATGGTAACCCCAGCCCGATCGGCCGGGTTGACTTTGTCGATATAAATCATCTTGGTGCCGGGAACCTTTTCCTCCACATACTTGCCCCCGTCGAAATGCGCCTGGCTCCAGCCATGATCATTGTACGGGCCGACCAGCAGCAAGCCGAAAGTAAACGGCTTCTCAGCAGCCAGCCCGGGACCTGGCGCGGTAAATACAGCAGTTGCAAGAAAACAGGCTATTGCCAATCCCCAAAAAAAAATTTTTCCCATAAGAACTCCTCCTGTGTGCATGATGGACGTCACCCACATAAATAGACATGGGGACTTGCAAATTTAATTGATTCTATATAGAGAAAAGGGGGCTTGCGGTCAAGCAAGAAGCTGCATTTCGTAAAAAAAAGCATTTTTGACGCTTTCGTAAAAAATCGATTTCGTTCGTGTGAAACGCATTTTGGCCTCCCGGATTTTTCATTTCCATCGTGTTTTATTTTTAATATTGACTTTTGCCGGAGGGTGTGATGAAAAGAAAGTTTTGATTTTCTAATTGTAAACCATTGTTACAATACCATCAGCCTGGGTTGTCCGACCGGATCGCCGTCGCGGGACGGTGATGGTTTCACAACCCGTTTCAATGGCTGCGTTACCCGCAAATGTTTTATTCGGAATAGTTAAAGGGGGATAAAATGGCATTCGGTTTTCACAATATAACTGCTAACAACGGGTGGGCCATGGCCGTGGTAGGTGCTTCGATCGTGTTTACCGGCCTGGCGGTTTTGTCATTTGCGATATCTCAAATTCACAAGATCCTCGAATTGTGGGATGAAAAAGACAAGTATTTAAGTCGATTTAAAAAGCAGGCATCGGAAGACGAAAAGAAAACACCCCAGGCTCCCGTTTACACCCCTGCCCGGATTCCGGCGGCCGACGAACTGGCCCGCATTTACA
>JAOZSC010000070.1 GCA_029939875.1 Desulfobacterales bacterium | reverse complement strand
TTGCCGGGCAGGATGTGATGGGCCAATCCCAGACAGGATCCGGTAAAACCGCGGCGTTTTCCCTGCCCATCCTGCATAACCTCCAAACCGGTCAGCACCATGTGCAAAGCCTGGTCATCGCCCCCACCCGGGAGCTGGCCATCCAGGTGGCGGATGCCATGGTCACTTACGGCCGGCAGACCGGCGTGCGTGTTCTGGCCGTTTACGGTGGCCAGCCCTATGTCCGCCAGATCAGCCGTCTCAAAAAAGGGGTGGATATCGTGGTTGGAACCCCTGGCCGCCTGCTCGATTTGATCCGTAAAAACGTGCTCAAACTCGACCGGGTGGCCACCGTCGTGCTCGATGAGGCCGATGAAATGCTCAGCATGGGCTTTATCGTGGACATCGAGGCCATTTTGGATCAAACCGCGTCGGGCCGTCAGACTGCCCTTTTTTCGGCCACCTTGCCCCAGCGAATTCTCCGGTTGGCCAAACAATATATGCACGCGCCCCAATCTTTTAAGATTAGAGGCAAACAACTCACCGTAGAGACCGTGGAGCAGCGCTATTGTCTGGTTAATGAAGCCGACAAACTGGCAGCCCTCACGCGCCTGTTTGAAATCGAGCCCATCGCCAGTGCGCTTATCTTTGCCCGCACGCGCCTTGGCACGACCGAGCTGGCCAATGAGCTGGCGCTGCGGGGATTTCCGGCCGAGGCCCTGAACGGGGACATGAGCCAGGATGCCCGGGTGCAGGTGCTCAACCGCTTCCGTGACCACAAGCTCAAAGTGCTGGTGGCGACCGATGTGGCCGCCCGCGGGCTTGACATCGACGATATTTCGCATGTCTTCAACTATGATCTTCCGCAGGATCCGGAAATCTATGTGCACCGCATCGGTCGCACCGGGCGGGCCGGGAAAACCGGCATTGCCATCACCCTTTTGACACCGAAGGAACGCTGGGAGTTACGCCGGATTGAAAGTTTGACCAAACAAAAAATTACTTGCATGACGCTGCCAAGCACTGAAGATATCAACCGACACCGCGAAACACAGTTATTGGAGAAAGTGATGGTCTGGCTGCAGCGCGGGCGCTGCCGCCGCGAACGAGAAATCGTGGCTCAGCTGCTTGAAGACGGTCACGACCTGGCAGAGGTTGCCGCCGTGGCTTTGAAACTGGCACGCGCAGAGGAAAGGCAGCGCCCGATTGCCCCCCTAGCGGTGGTGGAATTCAGCGCCCCTGTCAGCGGACAACCCTCCAGGCGCCCCGATCGCCGAAAAGGCCCCGGCCGGCAAAGTGCTTCCCGTGAAAAAGGAATGGTACGCCTTTTGCTGAGCACCGGCCGGGCAGACGGCGTTCGCATCAATCATGTCGTGGGCACGTTAGCTCACTATGGCGACATCCCCGGTCGTTCGCTGGGCAAAATCAGCATCCAGCAGCAACACACACTAGTGGATGTACCTGAAAGGCTTGCCGGGCGGCTGCTTGGCAAAAACGCCCACTACCGCATCGGCAACAAAACCGTTACGCTTCAACGGGCCTGATTTTGTCAGGGTGAATATCAACGAGCTCGCTTTTCTCCTCAGGATAAGTGCGCCCTTTCCCCGAACTTATTGAGAACTTACCTTTTTTCGAGATCATCAGAATTAGTTTTTGGGAACCGGAAACCCCATTCTTTTATAAAACTCAGGCAGTCTTTGCTCGTTATAAGAAGGGCATTCATCTAAAATTTCAAGGGTTGTCTGTTTTTTCAGGGGCCATTCGGCTTTCTTTTTTGAAAAAATCACCTCATTGGCGGTATTGGCATAACATGACAAACCCGGGGTGCAAAAATGTTTACAAGTTTCCTGCCAGATTTCCTGAATCGGTCTTTCAAAAATATTGCCAAATGACAGCATGGTAAAATCGCAGGGACAGACATTGCCCTGGGAATCTATAAACATGTAGTTAAAACCAGCGCCGCAGCCGTAATATTTTTCACTTTCAAAAAAATCATAGGCAAATACACCGGGATAGCCTTTGGTTTTGGTACATTTTTTTTGAATTTCAAAAATGGTTTTTACATTTTCAGCAGACAGCCTTTCATCCGGTTTAGTGGTAAGCTCCCCGCTCAGGATCGGAGAGGTCAGCCTCATATCGTTGATGCCAATATCCTTGAAAAAATCAATTACCTTAAATATTTCCTGGCGGTCACTGACAAGGGCTTTGTTGGGCACAAATGAAACAGTCACATAAAAGCCTTCATCCTGAAACAGTTTTATGGCATTTAGGGCATCGTCAAAGATGCCCTCTTTTCGGCGGCCTTTATCATGAATTTCAGCTTGATAATGATCGAGGCTGATAACCGGAATTTCAAGCCCTGCTTTTTTAAGGCTTTTTACCCGCGCTCTGGTCAGTTTATAGCCGGTTGTAAACAAAACCGGCATCGATCTTTTATCAACGGATGCGATTATTTCTTCAAGATCATCCCGCAATAAAGGCTCTCCTCCGGTAAGGCCAATCACACTTGCGCCTAAGTCCTGGACATCAGAAATTGATTTTTTTAGCTGTTGAAGGGATAGCATATCTTTTTTTGAACGATCCGAATATGAGCAATGCCAGCAGTTGCAGGGGCAGCGGGGCGTAATTGCAAAATTTGTTATAACCGGCAAAGGCTTGCCCGAAGTTATGGAAATTACACCCTTGAGAAAACGGTCATAGGCTAAAGACGGAAAATAGGGTGTAAACGTGTTGGTGTATATTTTATCTCCGATCCTGGTCAGCTTGCTTTCCTTGGAAACATAATTCATGGCCAGCTTTTGCTTGATCGATAATTTTTTGAGCTCCTTATTCATACCCATTTTCAGTGTTGTCAGAATTTTCTGAATCCCGTATAACTGTTTCCCATTATGTTTTCGCATTTTAGTTCCTGTATTATGATTGATTTGATTTTTCAGTGTTGCGCAAAAATCAAATTTTTTCAACCTCAACTAACGCCTAGAATAGTATTTTTTAAATATTAGGGAGGTTAGCGACATGGGCCAACAACACGACACATAGTGCTGTGTCCCCAAAATCCCCCTTACCCCCTTACTGGACTAAATTGCTATGAACATCAGAAAAAACATTTTACTGGCGCTGGCCAGCGGCCTGCTATTGGGGCTGCCCTGGTGTGTTCCATCTTTGTTTTTCCTGGTTTTTATTGCCTGGGTGCCCCTTTTGCTGCTGGAAGAGCAAGCCCGACATCACGCAAACTCTTACGCCATATTCAACTACGCATTTGTCAGTTTCCTGCTGTGGAATATCCTGGGAACCTGGTGGATTACCCAGGTCCAGCTGGTGGGCGCCATCCTCATCCTGCTCGCAAATTCCCTGCTGCAGGCTCTCGTTTTCTGGCTGGCCAGCCGTGTGCGGACAATCCTGAAAATCCCCCTGTTGTTCTGTTTTCTGTTCATCTGGATGGGCTACGAGCATCTTCATCTTTCCTGGGACCTGGCCTGGCCCTGGCTCAACCTGGGCAATGCACTGGCCACCGCACCAAAGCTCATCCAGTGGTACGAGTTTACCGGTGTTCGGGGTGGGACGCTGTGGATCATATTGAGCAACTTTGCCGCGTTGAAGCTGTACGATACGTATCGAAAAAAAGCGACGGGTTCAATTGCTCCGCTTGGCATAGCGACGCTGATGCTCTTTGTGATTCCCATTTTTGGATCCTATCAAATTTTTAAAACCATTGAGGAGAAAGGCGAAACGATCAATATCGCCCTGATTCAGCCCAACCTGGATCCCTATACGGAAAAGTTTGACCCGCAAAATTATGGGCGGCACGTGGAGCAGTTTTTCAGGACAGCCGATGCCATTGTTGATGACAAAACCCAGTACCTGTTCGGCCCCGAGACCCTCATTGTAGAGCAAATCGACGAGAAAAACCCTGCAGCATCAATTCGCTACCGAAATTTGCTGGAATTCCGGAAAAAGCATCCAAAACTCAACATTCTCCTGGGCATACACAGCTACCAGAAACTCAGTGACAAGGACATTGCGCCGGGCAGTCGTTTCAACCGGGAAAAAAATTTTTACTACGAAGCTTTTAATACAGCGCTTTTTCTGCCGGCAGGTTCTGCATCCAAACCGCAGTTCTATCACAAAACCAGGTTGGTACCCCTGTTCGAGCGCATGCCCTTTGTGCAATATCTCGGCTTTCTGGGCAAATACTCCCTGGAGCTTGGTGGATACACCGGCACTTACAGCAATCGCCAGGAAAGTTTTACTTTTGTTCTGCCTGACCATTCGACCAGCATATTGCCGATTGTCTGTTATGAATCCATATTCGGCCCCTACTGCTCCCGCAACCTTCCCAAAGAAAAAGGATTTATCTGCATGATCACCAACGACGGCTGGTGGAAGGGCACGCCGGGTTATCGACACCACTTTAATTTCAGCCCGGTTCGGGCCATCGAAAACCGGCGGGATTTTGTTCGGGTTGCCAACACCGGAATTTCAGCTATTATCAATGCCAAAGGGATTGTGACCGCCAGGACGGCCTGGTGGCAAAAAGCAACCCTCAAAGGAAAAATCCATCTTCGCCGGGGGCAAACTTTTTTCGCTCGGCATGGAGATTCTCTGGGCCGCATATCGGTGATCGTGGGAGGATTTCTGGTTTTGTACGCAGCAATTCGAAAGACAATGAGTTAGCTGTCACCTTTTAGTAAGTTACCCATCAAGACGCAACCTTGCGGTTTTCAATTTAAGACTTTATGTCCTAATTTTTCAAGCATCATTCTCGCAGATGTCTGTCACCATCGGCTCATCATCAATCAGCAAAATTGTTTTTCCTCACTGTCAGGTAATTTTTCTCTGAACCGCCAATTCAATATCTTCTGCTTTCATGAAACGGGTTGCCATCGCTCCTTAATTGCGATACTTTAAACGCCATGATGACAAAACAACAAATTAAGAGCCGGTTGCGCAACATTCTGTCCATCGCACCACAACTGCTTAAAATTCTGATATCTTCTGCTGCACTCGAGGAAAAAAAGGCGACCACCCGCAACTGGCTGGCCGACATGCTGGCCGACACCTATACCGACAACCGCGATATTCCACCCCTGGAATATATCCTGGTACACAATGCCATTGGCGTTTTTCTAAAAGTGCTTTCGGATCGCAGTGAAAAGGTGGCCGGTTACAGTTTTTTCGGATACCTGGTCGCGTTGTTGACGGCCTCGAAAGATGAGAATTTCCAACGCCCCACAGCTGGTTTTTTTGCGGAAATTGAGCATATGATAAAAGGCATCATGGGAGCATCCGGTATCTACGATGCCAAATCGCCGAGCTTTAGCAAGTACGAAGGCCGCAAAGCAGCCCGGATGCGTTCGGCTGACTTATCCCGCATGGCAGGTGCATCTAAAAAATTCATGAACAACTACACCAGCGGACTTGAAAACGATGCGATCCGGCGTCGCAGCCGGAACAGGGCACGCATCACCAGCTTTTTTGGGGTAACAGACCTGGAGTGGGGAAAGTGGAAATGGCATCTTAAAAACATAATTCGTGATGCCGACACCCTGAAAAAACTGGTCAAATTGACCGCTGACGAATACGAGGCTGTCCGTCGCGCCCGTGATTTGAAAATCCCCTTCGGCATTACCCCCTATTATATTTCCCTGGTGGACTTTGATTCCGGCAGTCGCCGGGATAAAGCCATCCGGGCCCAGGTCATACCCAGCCTGCACTATGTGACCAAACTGGCCGAGTATAAAAACAACCAGGAGCAGTCCATGGATTTTATGCTCGAATACGACACCTCACCCATCGAGGGCATCACGCGGCGCTATCCGCATATCGTCATCCTGAAACCGGTGATGACCTGCCCGCAGATTTGTGTCTACTGCCAGCGCAACTGGGAAATAGAAGACGTCTACTCGCCATCGGCAGCGCTGTCCAAGTCTAAACTTGAAGCGGCCCTGGATTGGATCAAAAACACCCCGGAAATCAATGAAGTGCTGATTACCGGTGGGGATCCACTGCTGTTGTCCAACCGAAAAATAGAGTCTATCGTGTCCAGCGTTGCCGCCAACCCGAATATTATCCGCATCCGTATCGGCACACGCACCCCGGTGACCTTGCCCCAGCGTATCAATGAATCCCTTGTGCGCGGACTGGGCCGATTCCATATTCCCGGTAAAAGAGAAGTGATTATTATCACGCATTTTGAACATCCCTATGAGATTACCCCGCAATCCATGCAGGCGGTCCAAAAATTCAGGCGCAATGGAATGGAAGTATACAACCAGCTTGTTTTTACCTACTACAACTCACGAAAATTCGAAGCCTGCTTTCTGCGCCAGCAATTGCGCCTGATCGGTGTCACCCCGTACTACACCTTTAATACCAAGGGCAAAGCGGAAACCAATGATTTTCGCGTGCCCATAGCCCGGTTGATGCAGGAACAAAACGAAGAGGCCCGCCTGATGCCGGGTACGGTGCGAACCGATGAAATCGTTTTCAATGTTCCCGGTTTGGGCAAAAACTATATCAAAGCGTCCCAGCATCACGATATTATTTCCATCACACCGCAAGGGCGTCGTATTTATGAGTTCCACCCATGGGAAAAAAAGCTGGCCCTGGCAAACACCTATATCTATAAGGATGTTTCGATTTACGATTACTTGAAACGTCTGAAATCAGACGGCGATGATATTTCCGCCTACCGCACTATCTGGTCCTACTACTAATCTCAACGTTGCATACAATTAGGATTCAATTTTTTCCCGGTTAAGCGATGGAATTTGGCAGCCGGCGGCAACTTCCTCCATGGAGGCTTCCAGGGGAACATCAATATTACCGCCTGGCCCGCGCCATGCGAATGGAAACCAGAAAAAAATGAGACCCCGACAAAAACTTCCTTAAAGCGAAGATGATTTGCTCCCAAATTGAATTTGCAGAAAAATGATTGCATTATCCTCCGTTTCAGTTTATCAAAAACCATTTACAAAGCGGCACAATGGCAAAGACAGCTCTTAATTTGAGTACAATCAGGATTTCAGCTTTTTCAGGAGACGCTATCGATGGGCAGATTATTTACGGCCGTCATCTTAATTGGGTTGATGTTAATCACTTTTTGCGGTTGTTCCCTGTCCAATTACGGGCAGCTGAAGTCAAATCCCGAAGTGACCCAAACCTTTAAAAATTATAAAATTTTACCGGACACCAAATATTACTATTGGGGAACATTTGGCCAGCCAGTGGCCATCGTCGGAATAAACAGCAACTATACGTTAAATTCCAAGGTATGGGTGCCCATTGATCCCGAATCGAAGGATTTTCGCACATTGATAAACAAGGTTTCCCTTCAGGGTACCGGCAATATTGCCCACCCCTGGGGATTCACCATTTTAGATAACGCCGGCAATGATGTCGGGGTGTGGTACTCCGCCATTCGGGCCGCCGCGGTGAAAATAGATGCAAATGGTCAGATCGTCAATTTATCGCCCATAAGAACGGCGACCATAGGCGATCAGGCGCCGTAAAGCAGTTCACCTCAAAATAAAATTTCGAGAACAACCTCAATCCTGGATTTCTGTAACCCGTACAATATTGGAGTCTGTGAACTGATCCAGCGCGTCCCTCGCGATGGTGGAGAAACTGTACATCACCGCTCCGGTCTCACGGGTTTGAAACCAGTGCTTTTCTCCCGGAGCCAGCGTGATTTGATCGCAAGGTTGCATGAGCACCTCCTTCCGCATAGAGTAAACATCTTGTTTACCCCCAACCAGAAAACCTTCTTTGAGGGTGTCCTCTCCCGAGATAAAAAAATATACCGAGCCCGAGATGACTCGCACCGTTTCCTCCTTGCCCGGGTCATTTCCCACCGGCGGATGCCAGTGTTCGGGTTCGGTTTGATTGGGAAAAAGAACCAGCACCTTGACGCTGATGCGTTCTGTCTGAACCAGCGTCAGAACCTGGATACCTTCTCGCTCGAAATTGCTGAGTCCAAAATCAACGATCTCGATGCTGTTCGCCTCAGCATCCGTTATAGTAATTCCCGCCCGGCGGATCATTTCAGCTGCATATCTCTGCGCTTCTGTTTGCTCTGCTCTGGTTATCATTTTAAACGACCTCCGTTCCTGTGAGTCGGTTCAAAGTGTCCATTCTTAATTTCCCGGAAAAAATTTTTAATCGCAACACACCTCTTTGTCAATACCTTCTCCAATAAGTTTGACTTGAGTCAGGCACGATAACTCAAATGAACCAAGAATGACTGGAAAGCCAATCGAAAATCTATTGCAGTAGTGCGACTTCCTATTGTATAGGCTTTGCAAGCAAGTCAGGTATCGATAATTGCAATTACAGGAGTCCCCGACCGACATAAAAGGTTCGGGCGAAAGGTTTATTTTGGCGAAGTTTGTCTATTCATTCGGAATTATCATTTTCGGACTGGCTCTGGGATATATTTTTCAAATCCTTGTCATTCGCAAACTCATCAAGCTGCCGATCCCGATTGACGACCTGAGAAAACTGCTTCAGAAAGTGGCCCTGCTTTTTTTAAATCCGGTGGCGATTGTGGGCGCCATCTGGGTGGTTAGCATAAAAAATGTCAGTTTGATAGCGCTGCCCTTTGTCGGTCTTTTTGCCCTGCTGACCGGGGGTGCACTGGCCCTTGGGGTTGCTCG
Source organism: Desulfobacterales bacterium (assembly GCA_029939875.1). Taxonomy (GTDB): domain Bacteria; phylum Desulfobacterota; class Desulfobacteria; order Desulfobacterales; family JAFDCJ01; genus JAFDCJ01. The sequence goes on along the minus strand of JAOZSC010000070.1, from coordinate 815 downwards.
CATTCTCAGACTGGCGCCTAAAAAAACAGGCGCGCTTTACGGGTGCGGTTCTTTTACCAACATTGGCTCCATTGGTGCCCTTATTTGCTTTGTTTTTATCGGAGAAACCGGTTTTGCTCTGGTTCCGATCTATAAGATATTTGAGGAGTTGTCCTATTACGCAATAGGTTTTCCCATTGCTAAATATTACAGCAGCAGCACCCATACAGAAAAAGTTTCAGACCACTTAAAAAATTTAGCACGGGATCCGTTCATCCTTGTGGCCTTATCCAGTATAGTGCTGGGGGGTATCCTGAATTTAAGCGGTGTGCCGAGGCCCGGTTTTTATCGAACCGTCATTTCCGTTTTTGTTCCGCTGGCAACCATCATGCTGTTGTCGTCCATTGGCCTGGCAATGAAATTCAGGCGGGTACGCGATTACCTGCCGGAATGCGTTTCGGTGTCCGTCATTAAGTTTGCCCTGGTGCCGGTCCTGGCGACCTCACTGGCCTATCTGTTGGGCTTCGGTAAGATCGAGGGCGGCCTGCCCCTCCAAGTCGTCATCATTCTTTCTTCAATGCCGGTGGCGTTTAACGCCCTGATACCACCGTCCATTTATGATTTGGATCTGGACCTGGCCAATTCATGCTGGTTTTTTACCACGGCCATGCTGGTTATTGTCCTGCCGGCGCTGGTTTTCATTATCAATCAGATTTAGGCCTTTGAAATTTTTGAGAAGAACTGAAGGAACCTGCCATGGCTAAAAATTGCTTTCTCGGTTTGGATCTCAGTACCCAGAGCCTGACAGCTGTTGTCGTCGAGCCTGCCACCGGCGA
>JAOZSC010000069.1 GCA_029939875.1 Desulfobacterales bacterium | reverse complement strand
TCAAAGTTACAACGTTAAGTAAACTTTGTCCACCGCCGGGTGCAACACCCGGTTTTTTAGAAAATGGAGGTTTTTTTCACATGAAAGTTATTTTAAAGGAAACGATTGATTCTCTGGGTATTATCGGCAGCGAGGTGTCCGTGGCAGACGGCTATGCCCGCAACTATCTGCTGCCCCAGAGCAAGGCGGTCAAGGCAACACCCCAGAACCGTCACCGGATGGAGCAGGAGCGGGCCAAATTTGAAGTTCAAATCGCCAAAGAGCGCAAAGTGGCCGAAGAAATGGCGAAAAGACTCGAGGGTGTCACCTGCACCATCGCCGCCAAAGTCAGCGAGGAAGACCGTCTCTACGGATCGGTTACCCTCCGGGACATCATCGAGGCGTTGGACGCCCAGGATATTGCCGTGGAAAAACGGATGGTCATGCTTCGTGAGCCGATCAAGGCCCTTGGCACCTATAAAATTCCCATCCGGGTCTACACGGAAGTCGAACCCGAAATAACCGTCGAGATTGTACCCGGGTGAGGCCTGTCAAGTCCTGGCCCGCTGCGATGCAAGACCAGGATATGATTTTTGAAGTTGCCCACTGCAACGGGGAGGCGACAATATCCCCGATCGTGAAGACCAATGGCTGAACGTTCCTTACAACCGCAAAAAGACAGCGCGCAGTACAATCTTCCTCCTCAAAACATCGAGGCCGAGGAATCCCTGATCAGCGCGATCCTGGTCGATAACAACACCCTGCTGGATGTTATCGAGATTTTGGAGCCTGAAGATTTTTACCGCACCGCCCACCAGAAGATATTTGCCGCCATCACGGACCTGTTTGACAAAAGTGAACCGGCGGATCTTGTCACCCTGGCCAACCGGTTGAAGGAAAAAGGACAGCTCGAAGAGATCGGTGGCGCGGCCTACCTGGCAAAACTCGTTGATACGGTTCCATTAGCAGTCAATGCCCAGCATTATGCCAGAATCATCCACGACAAGGCCTCGCTCAGGCGGCTGATAGAAAAAGCCAATGCAATTGTAAAGCGCTGTTTTGAAGAAAAGGGCAACACCGACGAAGTCATTGACTTTGCCGAATCGGCCATTTTTGAAATTTCGGAGAAAAAATCCCGACAGGCTTTCTATCCCCTGAGCAAAATCATTCTGGGCAACATCGAGACCCTTGAAGAAAATCAGGGCAACCGGAGCCTGGTCACCGGTGTTGCCTCGGGGTTCACCCATCTGGACACCCTGACCTCGGGGTTTCAGAACTCCGACCTGATCATCATAGCCGCACGCCCCAGCATGGGAAAAACGGCCCTGGCCCTGAATATCGCCCGTAACGCCGCCGTGGATGCCAATGTTCCAGTGGCCATATTTTCGCTGGAAATGTCCAAAGAACAACTGTCACTGCGCATGCTCTGTTCGGAGGCTCGCATTGACTCCTCCCGCCTGCGGGGCGGCTTTTTTAGCATGGAAGACTGGCGACGGTTGACCGATGCCGCCGGAATCCTGTCCGACGCCCCGGTTTATATAGATGATTCGCCCAGCATATCGGCCATGGAAATCCGGGCCAAGGCCCGGCGGCTGAAGATGGACAAAAACGTCGGCCTGATTATCATCGACTACCTGCAGCTCATGCAGGGCCGCGTCACTGCCGAACGCAGGGATCTTGAAGTGTCGGAAATCTCCAGGGCCCTCAAAGCCCTGGCCAAGGAGCTGAACCTGCCGGTCATTGCCCTGTCCCAGCTTAACCGGATGCTGGAACAGCGCACCGATAAAAGACCCCGGCTTTCTGATCTGAGGGAATCCGGCGCTCTGGAACAGGATGCGGACGTGGTCGCTTTTATATACCGCGACGAAGTCTACAACAAAGAAGAGGACAATCCCAGCAAAGGCATTGCCGAGATCATCCTGACCAAGCAGCGCAATGGCCCCACCGGCGATGTGTCTTTATCGTTTTTAAACACGTATACCCGTTTTGAAAATATGGCCTCTGAAAAAACGCTGACCGAATAATGACCCCTTTTAAAAATTTGAAATACCCAATTTAGGTGAAAAAGATTTATGGAAATATTGCCGGCCTGAAAGTCAGCCAGATGAAACGGCTGGGCAACTTTTACCGCCGCCGCATCCCCCCGCAATTTCTGCTCACCCCTGAACTGGCGCGGGATCTGTGCCGCCAGTCGCGGGACATTCGCCGCCAGATCGCCGTCCTGGTAAACCGCCAGGGAAAAATCTGCTCGGTTGTGGTGGGAGATCCTAGAAAAATCGTCATCCCCCACACCGGAGAATATCGTGCTGCACCGGGACGCTTGAAAGGACTGCGCTGCATTCACACGCATCTGACCGATGAAGCCCTGACCAAAGACGATCTCACCGATCTGGCACTGCTGCGCCTCGACATGATGGCAGTGATCACCAGCTCTGCCGACGGTCTGCCGCAAAAAGTGCATGCCGCGCACATTATGCCCAACCGGCCGCAGCAAAAACCCTACCAGATTTTGCCACCCATCAGCCCTGCCAGACTGGACATCGACTGTCTGGCACTCATCCAGGCCCTTGAAAACGAACTGGCCCGGGTCAGGGCCGGCCGGCCGGCTGATGCCCATGGGGAAATCGCGCTGTTGGTCAGCGTGTCTACAGCCTCCCGGCATAAAGCCGAACAATCGCTGGTCGAGCTGCAGCAACTGGCCGCATCCAGCGGAATACAGGTCGTGGGCACTGTGATGCAGCACCGCAACAAGGCCGATCCCCGGCTGCTGATCGGCCACGGTAAACTCCAGGAGCTGGCCATCGAAGCACTGCAGAACGCCGCCACGTTGATCATTTTCGACCAGGAGTTGAATGCCTCCCAGATCCGCGCCATTACCGACCAGATCGAGCTGAAGGTCATCGACCGCACCCAGCTGATTCTGGACATTTTTTCTCAGCGCGCCCAGAGCCGCGAAGGCAAGCTCCAGGTCGAACTGGCCCAGCTAAAATATATGCTTCCCCGACTGGTAGCCAAAAACACGGCCATGTCGCGGCTGACCGGTGGCATCGGGGGCCGCGGCCCGGGAGAAACCAAGCTTGAGATCAATCGGCGCCGGGCCCGGCAGCGCATCGACCGCTTGGAGAACTCTCTGGAGATGGTCAGAAAGCACCGTCGCCAGCAAAAGGCCCGGCAGGATAGAAAAGGCCTGCCCGTCATTTCCATCATCGGTTACACCAATGCCGGCAAATCAACTCTGCTCAACAGTTTAACCAACAGCAACGTGCTGGCGGAAAAAAGGCTGTTTGCCACCCTGGATCCTTCCAGTCGCCGGCTGCGCTTTCCCCGGGATATCGAAGTTCTCATTACTGACACGGTGGGGTTTATCCGGGATTTGCCACAGGATCTCATGGTGGCCTTCCGGGCAACCCTGGAGGAACTGGACCGGGCGCACTTGCTGTTGCACATCATTGATGTCGGCAATCCTCAATTTGAAGAGCAGATCCAGTCGGTCGAAAAAATTCTGGCGGACCTGAACCTGGGCGACACACCCACCATTCGGGTGCTCAACAAAATCGATCTTATCGAGCCGCAGCTCACCGCCCAGTTGTGCCGACGGCTCGACGCCACACCGATATCGGCCCGCTCAAGGGCGACATTGCGACCGTTGATCAAAAAAATGGAAACTATCATCGAGGAGATTGGGCGCCATGGACCTTGATTTTCTTCACCGAACGGCAATTGCTGCCGCCTATAAGGGCGCGCGGGTGCTGCAGTCGAAATTCGGCAATATCCACGATATACGGGAAAAAGACGCCCGGGAAATCGTGACTGAGGCCGATACCGAATCCGAAAAGGCGATTGTCGCCGTCATTCACGATCGGTTCCCGAACCACGAAATCCTCGGCGAAGAGTGCGGGCTGCAATCGGGCGCATCGCAATATCGCTGGATCATCGATCCTTTGGACGGCACGGTAAATTTTGCCCATCAGGTGCCGATATTCTGCATATCCATCGCCGTCGCCCGCCAACAGGAAACCATTGCGGGCATCGTTTTGAACCCGCTAAACGGCGAACTTTTTACTGCCCTGCGAGGTCAGGGGGCTCGGCTCAACGGCAAGGCCATCCAGGTTTCTGCCATCCCGGCGGTTGACGACAGCCTGCTGGTCACCGGCTTTCCCTACGATATCCGGGAAGTTTTTGAGCCGGTGATTGCCCGCTACGCCCGTTGTTTGAAAGCCGCACGGGGGATGCGTCGACTGGGATCTGCGGCCCTTGATCTTTGCTATGTGGCCTGCGGACGTTTTGAAGGTTTCTGGGAACAAAACCTGAAACCCTGGGACACGGCTGCCGGCGCCCTGATTGTCGCCGAGGCCGGGGGGCTGGTGACCACTTTTTCAAACCAGCCATTTGCAGTTGAACTCAAAGAAATTCTGGCGACCAATGGAAGAATTCATGAGGAAATGGTAGGATTGCTGGAACTTATCACCTGAATCTTGCATGAAAATTGAGGAACGAACTGCCGGAGGCGGGCGACAAACCGCCAATCGGCCGTCGTCGAGGGTCACGGCCTAAAATTTGCCGGATTCCAGCTTCTGGCGAAAAAATTTAACCTGTTTTTGAACGGCACTGTTTTCCTTCAACCCGCGTTCAATACAGTTTATGGAATACAGGGCGGTGGCATGGTAACGGTTGAATGACTTGCCGATGGCCTGCAGCGGGCAATCCGTAAAACGCCGGGACAGATAAATGGCCATCTGCCGGGGTCTGACGAAATTTTGCTTGCGGGAGCGCGACATCATGTCTTCCATCGAAACGTTGTAGTACTTGCATACCATCTTTTTGATAACCTCGATGGTGATGCGTTTGCGCTGGCGGACGATGTTTTTAACCACGCTTTCGGCCAGCATAACGTCAACGGGAACTCCCAGCAGGGATGACTTGGCGGCCACCCCGTTAAGCCCGCTTTCAAGCTGCCGCACGTCATCGGTCAACTCCCCGGCCAGATACTGAATCACGTCGTCGGGAATCCGATATCCGTTAAGCTTGCCCTTTTTATTCAAAATCCGCACCCGGGTTCTGAAATCCGGCGGCTCAATGGTGGAAATCAGTCCACACGATAAACGCGAACATAACTTGTCATTGAGCCGCGGGATATCTGACGGCAGGTAGCAGCTTGAAAAAATGATTCGTTTGCCGGCTTCAAAAAGAGCATCCAGGGTCAACGCCAGCTCTATCTGGGTGCGCTCTTTGCCACTGAGATAGTGCACGTCTTCAAGCAGCATCACATCGCAGTTATTGCGATATTTGGCCTTGAACTTATCGATGGCGTGATGCCGGAAGGCCTGTACCATTTCGTTGCTGAAATCTTCGGCAGTAATATAATAAACCCGGTCCCGGGGTGAGACGGACAACACGTGGTGCCCGACAGCCTGGGACAAATGACTTTTTCCCATGCCGGTTTTGGCCAGCAGAAACAAGGCGTTTTGCTGGGTGTCCCGGCCCGAAGCCAGGGCCATGGAGGCCGAATAGGCAAAATTATTGCTGCCACCGACGACAAAATGGTCAAAGGTGAAATCCTTGCGCAAAAAATGCCCGTTGTACAAGCGCACATTCTGATTCGGCAACGGCAGCTGGGGATGGTCGTCAAGGTCACCGCCCTGGGTATCACCGGTCTTGGATATGGCAAACGACAGCTGGCACTGTTGACCCAGCGCTTGTTGGATCTCGCTTTGCAACATGGCACCGAAGAGATCCTGCACTCGTTTTTTGGAGAAAAAATTCGGGCAATAGACCACCCAGTCTGCATCATTGTTGCGGCTTAATTTCAAAGGCTCGATCCACATTCTAAAACTATGAATCGGGATACGTTGCTTTATTGCAGATTTTACTTTTTTGCAGACAGCTTCCATGGGATGAAATACAATACGTCCTTTTCGCAATAAAGAGATGAAATTACTATGCCGAGGTTACGTTGTCAGTTGGTTTATGTTAATGGAATCAAATGACTGGGGAAGGTTTGCAATTAAAGCCTCTCCTCCTGAGGAAAGCATATGCCTGTTTAAGGCATCGGCTGGTTGGTGTCAAACCTGAAAAACCCGATTTTACGGTCGGCACAAAAACTGTTTTGAACAATTTTTATCTATCTGTTTTCATTGACTTAACTTTTATTACCGGAGACAACCAGTTTTAATTACATACTTTTTCTGGGGAAAATTTTTAGTAAGAATTCTAAGCAGATCCATCAATTCAGAGAAGTTATCAACAATAATGTCTTCTTGCAAAATCTTCAATTTTCTCCTGTTATCTTTTATTTTCAATAAAATCAGGAAAAAAATTGTTCGTAACTTGACGTCCGAAAAAACGGCAATGGCATCAGGCGGTTACATGAATTTAGTTTGAAATATTTTTTTAAAGCCGTTAAAAAAGAAAATTCTTCCATCATCAAAAAGGCGACCCATGACTTTTGAAACCATTTCCATACGCGGCGCGCGGCAGCATAATCTGAAAAACATCGACATCACCCTGCCACGCAATAAACTGGTGGTGATCACGGGCCTGTCCGGTTCGGGCAAATCGACCCTGGCATTTGACACCCTGTATGCCGAAGGTCAGCGCCGGTACGTGGAATCATTGTCCACTTATGCCCGGCAGTTCTTAGAACGCATGGACAAGCCCGATGTCGATATGATCGAGGGCCTTTCGCCCGCCATTGCCATCGAGCAAAAATCCGCCGGCCACAACCCGCGTTCCACCGTGGGCACGGTCACGGAAATATATGATTACCTGCGTCTGCTGTTTGCCAGGGTGGGAACACCCTACTGCTACCGGTGCGGCCGCCCGATCACCCCCCAGTCTATCGACCAGATGCTCGACAGCGTCATGTCACTGCCCGCCGACACCCGGGCGATCATTCTGTCGCCTCTGGTCAGCGGCCAGAAGGGAAGCCACGAGAAACTGTTTTCGCGCTTGAGAAAGGAGGGATTCGCCCGGGTCCGGGTAGACGGCCGTCTGCTGGATATTGAAGCGGTTGGTAAACTGCCCAAAACAAAAAAACACGATATCGAGGTCGTAGTAGACCGCGTGGTCATCAAAGATACGATTCGCAAACGCCTCGCCGATTCCATGGAACTGGCGCTGGCCCAATCCGGCGGGCTCGTTGCGGTTGACATCCCCGGGGATCGGACCCTGCTCTTCAGCGAAAAAGCCGCCTGTACGACCTGCGGCATCAGTTACGGGGAGTTTAGCCCGGCCAGTTTTTCGTTTAATTCCCCCCAGGGAGCCTGCCCGCACTGTGACGGCCTGGGCACGACCACCGAACTGGATACGGCTCTTATCGTACCGAATCCAAGGCTGTCCCTGCGGGAAGGTGCTGTCAGCGTGTGGGCCAAGCGCAGCAGCATGCACTTTATCGAATTTTTGGATGCCCTCACGCGCCACTACGGCACGGACATTTACACATCCTTTGAAGATCTGCCCGAAACTTTTCAAAATGTCATCCTACACGGATCAGGCCACGAGTCGATCCCCTTTTATTTTGAACGCAACAACCGCCGCTACACTTATAAAAAGACTTTTGAGGGCGTTATCCCCAACCTGGCACGTCGTTATCGGGAGACAGACTCCCACCATGCACGCGAAGAAATCAAGCAGTATATGAACTTTCAACCCTGCCGGGAATGCAACGGCACAAAATTAAACCAGGCCAGCCGCTCAGTGCGAGTGGGCCGGCTCAGTATCGCTGAAATCACGGCCCTGTCAGTGACCGCTGCCCGGGATTTTTTCCTGGACCTGCGTTTTGGCGGCAGAAAAGAAATCATTGCCCGTCGAATCCTGCGCGAAGTTGTCCAACGGTTGGGATTTTTGCAAAGTGTTGGGTTGTCCTACCTGAGCCTGGATCGTCCGGCACAATCGTTGTCCGGCGGTGAGAGCCAGCGTATCCGCCTGGCCACCCAGATCGGATCCAAGTTAACCGGTGTGCTCTACGTTCTGGATGAGCCCAGCATCGGGCTGCATCAAAAGGACAACCAGCGACTGCTGGCCACCCTGGTACAGATGCGCGATCTGGGCAATACGGTTCTGGTGGTCGAGCACGATGAAGAAACCATCCTGGCCGCCGATTTTGTAGTCGATATGGGTCCCGGAGCGGGAATCAACGGCGGGCAGGTGGTATTTGCCGGTCCGCCGGAAGAGCTTCTGCATCATCCGACCTCCCTGACAGGTCAGTATCTTTCAGGACGCAAATCCATTGAAATACCGGCTCATCGCCGAGTCGGCCATCATCCCGGCCTGGTGGTGGAAGGCGCCACCCAGAACAATCTCAAAAACATCAACGTAACCTTTCCGCGGGGCTGTTTGACCTGTGTCACCGGGGTGTCGGGCTCTGGCAAATCCACCCTGGTGCTGGAAACCCTGTATCCCGCCCTGCTTCAGAAATTGCACCGCGCCCGCATTTCCGCGGCAGCCCATCAGCGTGTGCTGGGCACCGAGCACATTGATAAGGTCGTCAATATCGACCAGTCACCAATCGGGAAAACTCCCCGTTCCAATCCCGGGACCTATACCGGGCTATTTTCATTTATCCGGGAACTGTTTTCCCGCACGCCGGAAGCCCGCATGCGCGGGTACAAGCCCGGGCGGTTCAGCTTCAATGTTAAAGGCGGTCGGTGTGAGGCCTGCCAGGGGGACGGCATCGTTAAAATCGAGATGCATTTTCTGCCCGATGTATACGTTGCCTGCGATGTGTGTCATGGCAAACGGTATAACCGGGAAACCCTTGAAATCCGATACAAAGGCAAAAACATCCAGGAGGTCCTCGCAATGACTGTCAACCAGGGAGTGGTATTTTTTTCGCGGCTGGAAAAAATCCGGTCAAAACTGGAGACCCTGGTCGAGGTGGGGCTGGGATACATTCAACTGGGCCAGCCGGCCACAACCCTGTCCGGTGGTGAAGCCCAGCGGGTCAAATTATCACGGGAACTGAGCAAAAAAGCCACCGGCCGGACCGTTTACATCCTGGATGAGCCGACCACAGGCTTGCATACCGACGACATACGCAAACTTCTCAACGTGCTCAACAAACTTGTGGCGACCGGCAATACCGTTATCGTCATCGAGCACAACATGGATGTGATCAAAACCGCCGATCATATTATCGACCTGGGCCCGGAGGGAGGCGATGAGGGCGGTCAGGTCATTGCCTGCGGCACGCCCGAACAAATCGCCGCCGTGCCCGGTTCATATACGGGTGAATTTCTGCAGAAAACCCTGGCATTGGTGGACAGACACTAACAAAAACAGGGCCGGTGCCTCCCCGGGGAAGCATCGGCCCTGTCCTGTTGCCACATCAGTGTCTGAATCGAAAGCTTAGTGACCCAGCAGTTTGGTGACGGTTCCGGTCATCGGCGCTGCATAAATAAGGATCAACGCGATAACCAGCGCATAAATACAAAGTGACTCGATCATGGCCAGACCGATGAGCATGGTCACCGTGACCTTACCGGATGATTCCGGATT
>JAOZSC010000515.1 GCA_029939875.1 Desulfobacterales bacterium | reverse complement strand
ATCTCAGGGATCATATGACGGACCTTGAATTGATTTTTTCCATGCTTGGAGAGGCGGCTACGACAGAGATAACGCGGGTGGATGATGCAAAGGGATTTCAGGAAAACAAGCGTGCGGCTAATAAGGGCGGAGAGGTTGCCGGGAAGGCGAGAAAAGACCTGGAACAAAAGACCCGCAAAAAGGTTGTTTCTCCCGGGAACTATCTGAACATTACCCAGAAAAGACAGAAACGGTTGGATGAAAAAAAATAAAAGACGATATGTACACAGAAGATGAACTACTTCCGCTGTCTGCCCTGCAGCACCTGCATTTTTGTGAACGTCAGTGTGCGTTGATCCATGTAGAACAGGCTTGGGTCGAAAACCTGTACACTGCTGAAGGTCGGATCATGCATGAACGGGCGGATTCAGGTATTAAGGAGTCCCGTGGATCGGTGCGCGTGGAGTGCTCCGTACCGTTACGATCTTATCGTCTCGGACTGGTGGGCAAGGCCGATGTCGTTGAATATCATAAAGAAAAAGGGCCTGGTAAAAAAGTAGAGTGGCAGCCGTTTCCTGTAGAGTACAAGCGCGGCCGCCCCAAAAAGGACAGTTGCGACAAGGTTCAGCTTTGCGCTCAGGCCATCTGTCTCGAAGAGATGACCGGCAAAATTGTTATGAAGGGCGCCTTGTTTTACGGGAAAACGCGTCGCCGACAGGATGTGGTGTTTGATGAACCTTTGAGGTCGGAAACGGAAAAATTGGCTGTGGAGCTGCACAGGCTGATTGATTCCAGAAAAACACCCAAGCCAGTCTATTCTAAAAAATGCGATAGTTGCTCGTTTTTCGATATCTGTCTGCCGAAAAAATTAAACGGAAAACTTTCGGCAGCACGCTACCTGGCAAGGATGACTGAAAAGTTATGAAAAAGCATTTAAATACCCTGTTTGTGACCACCCAGGGTGCCTACCTGACAAAAGAAGGTGAAACCGTATCGATCCGGGTGGACGGTAAAACCCGTTTGAGATTGCCGATCCATACCCTTGGCGGAATCGTCTGTTTTGGGCGGGTGACCTGCAGCCCTTATCTGATGGGATTTTGTGCCGACAGGGATGTCGCCATCAGTTTTCTTTCGGAATATGGGCGGTTCCTGGCAAAGGTTCAAGGGCCGGTTTCAGGCAATGTTCTCTTACGGCGGGAACAATACCGTAGGGCAGACGACCCTGGTCATTCCGCTGTAATTGCAAAGGCTGTGCTGACCGGTAAAATTATGAATAGTCGAACCGTTCTTCAACGGCTATTAAGAGATCATTCTGCCAAGATTGAGGCCGAAGAAGTGCAAAATGCCTCCAGTCGAATTGCCGGGTCCCTAAAAACCCTTAAAAATGAAGCGCCGTTGAATGTTCTTCGCGGCATAGAAGGGGATGCAGCCCACATCTATTTCAGTGTGTTTGACCATTTGATTATATCTCAAAAAAAAGATTTTTCATTTCAAGGACGCAATCGAAGACCGCCTCTGGACCGGGTCAACTGCCTGTTGTCCTTTATTTATACCATACTGATGCACGATGTACGTTCAGCAATTGAGGCTGTGGGCTTGGATTCTGCCGTGGGTTTTCTGCATCGTGACCGTCCAGGCCGTCCGGGTCTGGCGTTGGATCTGATGGAAGAATTCCGGCCGTATATTGCCGATCGCCTGGTGTTGTCTCTCATCAATCTGGGTCAGGCAAAGAAAAAGGGATTCAAAACAAACGAAACCGGTGCCATTTTGATGACCGATGACATGAGAAAAGATGTGCTTGTGGCATATCAGAAGAGAAAACAGGATACAATTATTCATCCGTTTCTCAATGAAAAGATTGAGGTCGGGCTTTTGTTCCATGTGCAGGCCCTGCTTTTTGCCCGATACCTGCGTGGTGATATAGACGGCTATCCTCCGTTTATCTGGAGTTAAAAAATGCTGGTTCTGGTAAGCTATGATGTGTCAACAATAACCAAGGGAGGGCGGCGCCGGCTTCGGCAGATTGCCAAGCAATGTGAAAATTACGGCCAGAGGGTTCAATGTTCCGTTTTTGAATGCATTGTTGATCCTGCTCAGTGGACGGTGTTTCGTCAAAAATTGATAGACAGGATAAACCCTGAAAAAGACAGCTTGAGATTTTATTTTCTGGGATCAAACTGGAAGCGGCGGGTTGAGCATGTGGGGGCCAAGGCGGCCCTTGATCAGGAAGGCCCCCTTATCATTTAAATGACATATGCGAACCGGAAGTTCACACAATTTTCCTGGAGGGTTCGCAGTAACTATAATACCACGGAATTAAAGGTGAAGACAAAAATGCTCTTTGAAAATCAGTTGGAATTTTATCGATCCGAAGACGGATCGCGGAACATATGGAATATAATTAAAGGAATTAGTAGTTTATAGATTGACAGTCGCTCCCCCCGCGGGAGCGTGGATTGAAACAGTTACTTCATTCGGAACTTCAAGTTTCTTTTCCGTCGCTCCCCCCGCGGGAGCGTGGATTGAAACCCACGGAC
>JAOZSC010000068.1 GCA_029939875.1 Desulfobacterales bacterium | reverse complement strand
TCTGTATTATTTGCATATTCCTGTTTTTTGGGGGATGCGACCGGTCCGCTTCAACTCCGGCCCGGCCGAAAGAGGTTCGCAAAAAAATTGCCGTCCCGCAGAAAAAAACGGTCAGGGTGCGCAAGACCCGAGCGGTTCGCGTTGCCAAAGCGACACCGTCGGCTGGCAGGCAGCGGCCAGCCAGTCCCCAAAAACGGCTTCGGACAGCCAAAACCAGGACGGTACCTGCCAAGGTTTCCGCAGACAAGTCACTGGCTTTGGCCCCGAAGGGGATTTTAAAATTATCGTCGAACGGCAGCCCGCCGGCCTATGATCCCACCGGCAAGATTGATCCCTTTGAGCCGCTGTTCCAGGAAAAAGCGGTGGTCGTTAAAAAAAGTCAACGTAAGAAACGCCTTCCGCGGACCCCGCTGGAACGCATTAGCCTAAGCCAGTTGAAGCTGGTGGGCATTATCATAGCGGCCAGCGGCAACCGGGCGCTGGTGGAAGAATCCACCGGCAAGGGCTACATTATTAGAAAAGGGACTTACGTCGGAACCAATGCCGGCAAAGTGGTTCAGATTAACAAGTACAAAGTTATCGTGGAAGAAGAGTTTGATGATGTTTTCGGAAAAACGAAAACCCGTCAAAGAGAACTCAAGCTTCCCAAACCCCCTGGAGAGTTTTAAGATGCGTGATTTTATCACCAAATTAACCGGGCCCGTTCAACTGGGTATTTTTATTATCCTTACAACGGCATTGCTGGCAGGCTGTGCCTCACAAAATGGGGCCAATATCAAAAGTGCCGAAGATGCCAGGCGGATCACCGATATTGTCACCAGTGAAAATATCGATGCGACCATCGTAACGGTAAAAGGTGATGGCAGGCTGATCTATACGGCTATCAAGCAGGCCTTTCCGAGGGGGGTCCTTTTTCACTTTCCCGCTACCGTCCTGGATAATATCAAGCCCGTCTATTACCCGACCCAAAACGATGCCGTCAGTTCCATCCGGGCTACGCAAATTGAAGAAAACGAACAGACGGCCCGCATTTTCATCGCCCTGAAAAAAGATTTGCCCTATGACATCTCGGTGGATGAAAGCGGTCTGCACATCGTGTTTCCAAAAACCGCACCGGCGGCCGCCGAAACGGCATCTCAAACAACGGCGAATGAAAAAGCTGTTGACAAACCTCAACCGCAACAAAAACCAGCAACTGGACCGGCCACCCGCATAACCGCCGTGACTGCCACTGTGCTGAAAAGCAGCGTGGTGATAAAGGTTAAGGCCAACGGAACCATAACAAAATATAAGTCCTTTACAATTAGCGAAACGCCTGCCCGCATTGTCTACGACCTGTACGGCCTGAAAAGCCCGTTCAAGGGAGAGCAGCGCATCGCGGTAAAATCTGATAAGGTCAGCCGGGTTCGTCATTTCGGTCACCCGGACAAGGTGCGTGTTGTACTGGAAACCCAAAAAAAATATCTTACAAAATACTCGGCATCGCCGGTGGACAATGGCCTGCTCATCCACGTGGGCGCAGCGGCTCCCGCGGCGACGAAAAAGGTCGGTACTCCCAGGGCCCAGGCGTCGGCGGTAAAGCCTGCACCGAAAAAAATACCGGCCGATCAGACGAAAGCCACCGTAAAAAAGCCGAAGACGACAGCGGTCAAGTACAGCAGGTCCGCCTGGCTTAACCGCATTGATTTTTCAGCCGAAGAAGCCGGCAAGTCCGCCGTCATCATCGGCACCACCCGGCCGGTGGAATACGAAATTGTCAAAATCGGTCCCAAACGGCTGCAGCTAAAACTGGCGGATACCAATTTGCCGGAATACCGCAAACGGGCCTTGATCACCACCCGTTTTCAAAGTGCGGTGGACCGCATCACACCGGTGCTGGAACCGACGGCCAAACAAACCGTCATCGACATTGAACTGCGACAGGCGGTACCCTATTTCGTTAAACAAACCGATAATGTGATCCGGCTGAACTTTTCACCTTCTTCCATACCGCCTCGGCCTTATGAGGACGCCAAACTTCCGGCCTGGAAGCAGGTGCTGGCTGAGCCATCAGCAGCAGCCGGTGGCACGGCTGGCGCCGGATCTGAAAAAATAACCGCACCGGGAAAACTTTCTTTCCAGGTTGCAGGGCAGCGCAAACCGGCCGGCAAAGCGCTGAAGTCGGCTAAAAAAGAACTGTCGCTGGAAGAGCGCCTGGCGGGTATTTCAGCCGGGCCAAAATACACCGGTGAGAAAATTGCTCTTGATTTTTACGACACTGACATCAAAAACGTTTTTCGTATCTTAAGGGAGATCAGCGGTAAAAACTTCGCCATTGATAAAAATGTCACCGGCAAAGTCACCTTGACACTGGAAAAACCGGTGCCCTGGGACCAGGTGCTGGACCTGGTTCTCAAGATGAACGGACTGGGCGTGACCATGGAAGGCGATATTGTTCGCATCGCTACCCTCACCACCCTGACCCAGGAGGAAAAGCTCAAACAGGCCAAGTTTAAAGCCGAACAACAGGCTATTGCCCAGCAAAAAGCCCTGGAACCGCTGATGACCGCTTACATCCCGGTTAACTACTCCAATGCGCAAAGCGAGGTGCTGCCGCATGTCAACCAGATTCTGACTCCCAGCCGGGGCAAGGCCAGTGTGGACACCCGCAACAACCAGCTGATTGTAACCGACACGGCTGAAAAGATTAAGCAGATCAAAGAAGTTGTTTTTGAAATCGACAAGGTGACTCCCCAGGTCATCATCGAGGCCAGAATTGTGGAAGCCAACGCTTCTTTTACCCGGGATCTCGGTTTTGACTGGGGCACGATCACCATCGGTCCGATTAACAACGTTTTTGGCGACGGCACTGATCTGACCTTCGATCTGCTGGCCAGCAACCTGCCGGCGGCCGATCCCTCGGCCGTGGCCGGCTTTACCTTTCAAAAGCTCGCCGGCACGCCGTTTTCAATTGTCGACGCCAAGCTGGAAGCCAGTGAGAGCGAGGGCAAGACCAACATCATTTCATCGCCCAAGGTGGTTACCCTGGACAACAAGAAAGCGCGGATCAAGCAGGGGCTGGAAGTGCCGTACCTGGAGCGCGATTCTTCGGGAAATGCCACGACAAGCTTCAAAAATGTCGACTTGCTGCTGGAAGTCACCCCCAATGTTACCCCGGACCACCGCATTTCGTTGAAGATTTTTATCACTAAAAACGATATTGCGCAGATGACCGCAGCAGGTCCGGCCCTTACCACCAACGAAGCCGAAACCGAATTGCTGGTGGACGACGGCGATACCATTGTCATCGGCGGCATCGTTAAATCCACCATCAGCAAGGATGAAAAGGGAATTCCCGGACTGCGCAGGGTCGGGGTGATGGGCTGGCTGTTTAAATCCAACAGCGACACCGACACCAAAAACGAACTGCTGATATTCATCACCCCGCGTATCGTAACTCTGGAGCAGCGCACCAACATCTAGCCGCCGGCAGACCATGGCGGCCAGAACCAACGACCCAAAATAAATGGCAACCGGATGTACGGTTGCCATTTGTTTTTAGGCACTTTCATTGCTGCACAAGATGCTGAATTTTGCCGGCTTCGGCCAGGGCCCGCTCGGCCAGGGCGGAATCAGGCTCCAACCCTACGACCCGTTGATAAAGATTGTACGCTTTTTGGTAGTCACCCTGGCGGCGGTATGCGTCGGCGAGGGAAAATAAAGCCGGCGTTGAAGCGGGGGCAACCCTGGCGGCTTTTTCCAGCCTGGCGATGGCCTCGGTCAGCCTGTCGGTGGCGATATAGGTCTGCGCCAGGCCGAGCAGGGCGTTGATGTAATCGGGTTTAAGTTTTAGGGCCTTGAGGTAATAGATTTCCGCAAGGTGGTAGTTTTTTTTCTGGTAGTAGACAATACCGATATTCGTCAGAGGCATGTAAGGGGTGGCATACAGCAGATCGGAGGCAACGATCTTATACTGTTCAAGGGCCAGGTCCCACTGTTTTTTTTGCGTATAGGCATTTCCAAGATTGTTGCGGGCCGGGGAGTAGTCGTCTTTTATTTCCAGGGCTTTATTAAAATGCTGGATGGCCAGATCATATCTACCCTTGGCACTATAGACGATACCGAGGTCATTTTGTAAAAAGTGGTCATCAGGGTTTAGCTTTTCAGCTTTTATAAACTCTCTTAATGCGGAAGTGTATTTTTGCTCACGCAAATAGGCCTCTCCAAGGTTTCTGGTCTTTTTGGCAATGAATTTTTCTCTTTCTATATTTTGGGTCGTACATGACGGCAGCAAACCCACAATCAGGGCACAACTCGCTGCAATCAGCCATATTTTTTTCATGACAGCATTACCTCTCGTAAAGATGTCTTAGACGGTTTTTAGATCCAGTTTCCGGGCGATCTCCCCGGCCATCCGGTTGACAAAATGCGCAAAATCCTTGCCTCCCAGGGGGCGGCCAGGGGTGGGCACCTTGTCAAGATTTTCGGGATGCACATAGATCGGGGCGTTGATCAGATCCGGTTTGGGGACAATCCGATACCCTGCGGGAAACTGTTGCCTAAAATACATTTCCTGGAATCCGGCAAATTTAAGGACGTGGGCGGTGGAGTCCAGCACCGCGACATCATGGCTGTCCAGGACGCCCTGGGCAATGGCCGTCGCCAGCCCGGCCAGGCATTCCCCACCGTGGGGGCAGGCAATATGGCCATTGCGGTTGGCGGCCAGGTCCCAGTCCATGATCTCCTGCTCGCTAACCTCAATGAAAAATGTGCGTTCATCGCCTGCTATACGGTTGTAACGTTCGACTAAATGAATTACCCGGGGCATGGAAACCGGGTTGCCGATCATGGCGGCCTGGGCCACACTATCTTTGACGGTGACCGGCACAAACCGGCGTTTGGCCGCATCCGGCTGCCGAAAATAGCGGTACACCGGATTGGCATGTTCGGACTGAACCCCCACAATTTTGGGTAGTCTGTTGATAATACCGGTTTCATAAAATTTCATAAATCCGCTCATCACGGCCGTAATGTTGCCGGCATTGCCGATGGGCACCACCACCGCAGTGTGCGTCAGGTCATAGTCAAGATCTTGGGCAATCTCATAAGAATATGATTCCTGTCCCAGGATGCGCCAGGCATTTTTTGAGTTTAGCAGCGCGACATTGTATTTTTCGGACAGGGCCTCGACCACTTTCATGCAGTCATCAAAAACACCGGGAATTTCAAATACCGCGGCCCCGCTGCCCAAAGGCTGGGAAAGTTGCTGGGGGGTGACTTTTTTATGGGGCAGCAGCACGGCGGATTTGACTTGCGGTACCAGGTAGGATGCATACAGGGCGGCTGCGGCCGAAGTGTCTCCGGTGGAAGCGCAAATGGCCAGCACATCAGACAGCCCGCCGTTTTGAAGCATGAAATTAATATAGCTGAAGGCACTGGCCATGCCCCGGTCCTTGAAAGAGGCGCTGGGGTTCTGGCCGTCATTTTTAAAGAAAAAACGCCCCCCCACCTTCTGCTGTAAAGAAAAATTAGCTTCCACCAGCGGAGTGTGTCCTTCCCCCAGGTAAACGGCAGCTTTAAGGGGAATCACAGGGCCGATAAACTCGTGGTAGCGGTAAATGCCCTTCAGTGCAGGGATATTGAGCATGCGACGATAGTCAAAAATTTGCTGCCAAATTCGGCCAGGAATGTCTTTAAGTCGCTGCGCGTTTTGATCCTCGAGCAGCAGCACCTGCCCGCAGTCCGGACACACGTACAGCAATTTTTCGATGCTGAACTGCTTTTCACAGCCCAGGCAGCGATAGGTCATCTCGCCTTCGTGGGACGGCAGCAGATAGGGTTGTATGTCCCGGGGAAAGTCTTCGGTTTTCACGGCGTTATTTTTTCAACTCCGCCCATATAAGATTTGAGGGCTTCGGGCAGGATCACCGAGCCGTCGGGCTGCTGAAAATTTTCCAGCAAAGCGGCGACCGTGCGGCCCACGGCCAGCCCTGAGCCGTTTATGGTATGCACCAGTTCGGTACCTTTCTGTCCTTTGCGTCGCAGACGGATATTCGCCCGGCGGGCCTGGAAATCTTCAAAATTGCTGCAGGATGAGATTTCCCGGTATACCCCCTGGGCCGGCATCCACACCTCGATATCATAGGTTTTGGCAGCCGAAAAGCCCAGGTCCCCCGTGCACAGCTCCACCACCTGGTAGGCAATCCCGAGCCGTTGCAAAATGGTTTCGGCATTGGCCAGCAGGCTTTCCAACTCCTCATAGGAGGTTTCCGGAAGGCTGAACTTGACCAGTTCGACTTTATTAAACTGGTGCTGGCGGATCAGTCCACGGGTATCTTTGCCGTAGGAGCCCGCCTCCGAGCGAAAACAGGGCGTATAGGCGGCATAGCAGATCGGCAGCAGCTCTGCGTCCAGAATGTCTCCCTGGTGGATATTGGTTACCGGTACTTCGGCTGTGGGTATCAGATAATAATCCTGGTCGGCCAGCTTAAACAGGTCTTCTTCGAATTTGGGCAGCTGGCCGGTGTTGGTCATGGTCTGCCGGTTGACAATAAACGGCGGCAGGACTTCCCGGTAGCCGTGTTCGCCGGTGTGCACATCGAGCATAAAATTGATCAGGGCCCGCTCCAGGCGAGCGCCGGCTCCCAGGTAAAGTGGAAAGCGGGCGCCGGCGATTTTGGCAGCCCGTTCAAAGTCGAGGATTTGCAGACGGCGACCGATTTCCCAGTGAGGTTGCGGTTCAAAATCGAATTGCGGTGGTCGACCGACTGTTTTGCGCACCGGGTTGTCCCGTTCATCGGTTCCAACCGGAACCGTGGCATGGGGTATGTTGGGCAATGCCATGATAATGTCATCTATGATTTGCTGGCTGTGGGCCAGTTTTTTCTCCAGCTGTTTGATCTGTACGGAGACCGCGCGCATTTCAGCCACAAGGGCATCAGCATCCTCGCCGCTTTTTTTCATTTCGGCGATGTGGTCGGAAACCACATTGCGCCGGTGCCGCAGGGCCTCAAGTTCTTGCAGTACCTCCCGGCGCTGCAGGTCGCTTTGTTTAAAGGTTTCAAGGTCGGCCTGATCACCGCGGGTCTTGAGGGCCTGCTCAACAGTGGATAAATTTTGTCTGATATACTTGATTTCTAGCATAATATTCTTATATTATTAAGTTTAGGTGCTCAGTAGCTAAAGCGGCCCGTCAAAATAAGCCGCAAGTAACATGACCGGCACGTTTAGTCAATGGTTATTGCACGTGGGCCTTGCCTTGGGGCTGATGTGTACCGGATTTCAACCAACAGGTGTCAGGGAGAATGCGTATGGAGGAAATTGCAGCCGCTAAAAGTCAAATTCGCAATGATATCGCCAAGACGATTTCCGCACTCTCAAAAAATGAAATCGATGAAAAAACTCGCGCGATAGAAAACAGGCTCTTTGAATTTGCCAATTTTCTGGAAAGCAAAATTGTCCTGCTGTATGTCGGCGGAGATTTTGAGGTCCCAACCGAGAATATGATCAAACGCTCGTACGCTTATAATAAAGTGGTGGTTCTGCCGGCATTTGATCCCCGGCAGTTTGAGGTGCAACTGCTGAAGGTCGACAATCATGAAAAAGAATTAGTGCCCGGCCCCCGCGGCGTTGCCGAACCGGATGCCGGCAAATGCAAAATTGTGCCCATAGAGCGCATTGATATCGCCATTATACCCGGGCTGGCTTTTGATGAAAAAGGCGGCCGAATCGGATCGGGCAAAGGATATTATGACCGGCTGTTGCCCCGGCTGTCCATTACGACCCGCAAGGTGGCGTTGACCTTCGAAGAGCAGGTCATGCCTCAGATTCTCATGGAAACCCACGATAAATTCGTGGATATCATCATAACCGACAAACGCATAATTTACAAAATATAAAAAAGATCACCCGCGTCCGGCGCTGTGCCGGGCGCTGGTGAGTTTACGGATTCAACGCTTTTTCCAGTTTCTGCAGGTTTCCCATTTTGCCGACGGCAATGACCGTGTCGCCCGGCATAATAGCCGTTTCGAAAGAGGGATTAAATCGCATCGCGCCGTCGGGGTTTTTGATGGCAATGATGATCAAGTTGAAGTTTTGTCGGATACCGGAGTCTTTCAGCGGCACGTTAATCAGGCTGGATGATTCACCGACGGGAATCTCTTCCATCTGAATATCGGTGCGCCGGTAAGCAAAGGCAAGATCCAAAAAGTTGGTCACCGTCGGACGTATAATCCGGTGAGCCATGCTGATCGCCCCCATTTCATAAGGGGATTCCACCGAGTCGGCGCCGGCTGCCTGCAGTTTTTTCTTGGCACCCTCCTGGCTCGCCCGTGCAATGATTTTAAGCTCAGGTGCCAGCTGCCGGGCCGTGAGAACTAAAAATACATTGTCCGTGTCAGTGGCCAGTACCGCCACCAGCCCTTTGGCCCGCTGGATGCCGGCCCGCAGCAGGCATGATTCTTCAGCGGCATCGCCGGCGATGTACAGAACGCCGTCTTCATCCATCTGCGGGATCATCTCCGGGTTTTTTTCCACCACCACGACATCGATGGGATTTCTTCTCAAGTTTTTGCACAACACCCGGCCGATCCGTCCGTAGCCGCAGATAATATAGTGGTTTTTCAATTTGCTGATTTTTTTATCCAA
Source organism: Desulfobacterales bacterium (assembly GCA_029939875.1). Lineage (GTDB taxonomy): Bacteria > Desulfobacterota > Desulfobacteria > Desulfobacterales > JAFDCJ01 > JAFDCJ01. Next base: position 917 of record JAOZSC010000068.1, on the reverse strand, counting down.
CCGTCGCCTCCCCAGGATGATTTGCATACGCCCTTCAACCATGAACTGCACCACGGCTGCGGCCACATACATCGTAAACCCCACGCCCACCATTACCAGGAAAATAGTAAAAATGCGCCCATCCGTATTGACATGGTGTATTTCGCCGAAGCCAACGGTGGAAATGGTGATGATCGTCATGTACAGGGAATCTAAAAGACTCCAGTCCTCAAAAAACATGTATCCCGTCGTACCGATCAGCACAACGAGCAGCAGCAGGGAAATGGAAATCGTAAGATGTCGGGTCCGATTCATCTGTCAGCCGGTGGTGGTTGAACTATCCTGCGAGAGCATTGCCCGCGGCCTGTTATCGCGAAGCACGAATTTATCCGCCTTTGGAAGATCCCGCCTGCGGGGCTGCGGGGTTCGCGATTGAAACAAAATTGGTATTTTTTCTTGCCGGGAAGATCGCCCGCAGTATGCAGCGCAGAGCTTTAAGCCGCATGCCATATTTTTTATTATGCTGAATTTTATCAAAAAAAACAAGGCTTTTTCTTGGCCGCTGCTTGACCCGACGGATTTGATTTGATAAAAAACCAAATTGGCCGGTGTATTTTGCCGGGAAACGATTGCATGATGAACAAAGAATCCATTCAATACGAACGGCAGCGTGAAGAAATGGTGCGCAGCCAGCTTGAATCCCGGGGGATCAAGGACCCTGCCGTGCTGGCCGCCTTTCGCAAGGTTCCGCGGCATTTTTTTGTCAGCGAGGCATTGCGGGACCAGGCATACGGCGACTACCCGCTTCCGATCGGACAGCAGCAGACCATTTCCCAGCCCTATATTGTCGCCGAGATGACCCAGGCGCTGGAGCTGCGACCGAATGACCGGGTGCTGGAGATCGGCACCGGATCAGGCTATCAGGCGGCCATTCTGGC
>JAOZSC010000514.1 GCA_029939875.1 Desulfobacterales bacterium | reverse complement strand
AGGTGGACAACCTTTTCGATCCCAAGTACATTGAACTGCTGCACCACATCAACCAGGCTCTTAAGGCCCATACGTTGTTCAAGCGCGATGTAGACTACATCGTGAAAAACGGAGAAGTAATCATTGTCGATGAATTTACCGGTCGCCTGATGCCCGGCCGCCGGTACAGCGAGGGACTGCACCAGGCCCTGGAGGCCAAGGAAAACGTTAAAATTGAAAACGAAAATCAGACCCTGGCCACCATTACCTTCCAGAATTATTTCCGGATGTACGACAAGCTGTCCGGCATGACCGGTACCGCCGATACGGAGGCCGCGGAGTTTAAAAAAATCTATAACCTGGACGTGGTGGTGATTCCCACCAACCAGCCCCTGATTCGCCGGGAGTTCCCGGATGTGATTTACAAAACCGCCAAAGAAAAATTCAATGCGGCCATCGATGAAATCCAGGAATTGCATAAAAAGGGCCAGCCGGTGCTGGTGGGTACTGTTTCCATTGATGTTTCAGAAGACCTCAGTAAAAAATTAAAAAAACGCGGTATCAAGCATACGGTGCTAAACGCCAAAAACCATGAGAAAGAGGCCGAAATCATCGCCCAGGCCGGCCAGAAAGGGGCGGTTACCATTTCCACCAACATGGCCGGACGGGGAACGGATATCGTACTGGGCGAAGGGGTGACGGAACTGGACGGGCTGCACATCCTGGGCACCGGACGCCATGAGAGCCGGCGTATTGACAACCAGCTGCGCGGTCGTTCCGGCCGTCAGGGGGATCCGGGCTCTTCGCGGTTTTACCTGTCCCTGGAAGATGATTTGCTGCGTATTTTCGGCGGTGAGCGCATCACCGGAATTATGGAAAAACTGGGCATGGAAGAAGGGGAGCCCATCGAGCACAACCTGATCAGCAGGGCGATTGAAAATGCCCAGTCCCGGGTGGAAGGCCACAATTTTGATATCCGCAAGCAGCTGATCGAATATGATGACGTCATGAACCAGCAGCGCGAGGTTATCTACCGGCAGCGCCGGGAAGCGCTGGCTGGCAAAAGCCTGAAGTCTTCGATTCTGGAAATGATCCGCGAAAAAGCCGAGGAGATTGCCGCAATTTTTGCCGAGGACCGGGTGCCGACTGAAGAATGGGATTTGAAGGGGCTAAAAGCCGCGGTATACAAGCAGTTTAATTTTCGCCTGCCGGACTTCGATCCTCAGACCTCAGACGGACTCAATGCAGATGGATTGGCCGAGCTGATCTACGAGCAAGCCGTCCGGCTGTATGATGACCGCGAAGCTGCTGTCGGTGGAGAAGAGTTCCGACAGCTGGAGCGGGTGGTCATGCTTCAGACCGTCGACAACCTCTGGAAGGATCACCTGCTTTCCATGGATCACCTCAAAGAGGGTATCGGCCTGCGGGGATACGCACAGCAGGACCCGTTGGTTGTCTATAAAAAAGAAGGCTATGAGATGTTCCAGGAAATGATCGCGCGGATCAAGGAAGAAACCCTGGGGATCCTGTTTCGTATCCAGATTGCCGAGCCGGAAACCATTGAGACGATTCGCCAACCACCACAGCAGCAGATGGTGTTTTCCGCCGGCGGTGACGGCGAAAAACAAAAGCCGGCCAAACGGGTGTCCAAGAAAATCGGCCGCAACGATCCGTGTCCTTGCGGCAGCGGGAAAAAATATAAAAAATGTTGCGGGAGATAGCCGTCGCAAGGGGGACAAAATTATTGCCATCCCCTTTACAACAGCAACGCTGAGTGATTATTATTAAATTATCAGGCCAGCAGATGAGGTGGGTTTTAGCGTATATTGCAAGCGGTGTCTGCACGTCATCAGGTGTGTCTCAATGAGTAAGTACGACCAGCAGGTAGAAGAAATTACCGGTTCGCAGGACGACTCCCAGGTCAAAGAACCGCCCATGTTCAAGGTGCTGCTTCTCAACGATGATTATACCACCATGGAGTTTGTGGTTGAAGTGCTGATGCACGTTTTTCACAAGCCGCTTGAAGAGGCCACGCAGATAATGCTTAACGTGCACCGTCGCGGGGCAGGGGTCTGCGGTGTGTACCCCCATGAAATTGCCCAGACAAAAGTGGAGACGGTTCAAACCCTGGCCCGGGAAAACGGGTTTCCCCTACAATGTATTATGGAAAGAGAGTAGACTATGATCAGCAAAGAACTCAGCGCGACTCTTGGCTTTGCTGTCAGAGAGGCAAAAAAAAGACGCCATGAATATGTGAGCATCGAGCATATCCTTTTTGCAATTTTGTATGATCCCATCGGCATCGAGATCATTGAAAACTGCGGGGGCAGTGTCGAAAACCTGATCAGTGCGCTGGAAGGGTTTTTCGAGGAAAAAATTGAACGCATTCCCGATGGCAGTGAATATGTACTCCAGCAGACCATCGGTTTTCAGCGCGTCATTCAGCGGGCGGTCAACCATGCCCGCTCGGCGGAAAAGACCGAGGTCACCGTCAGTGACATACTGGCTTCCATTTTTCTGGAAAAAGATTCCCACGCGGAGTTTTT
>JAOZSC010000513.1 GCA_029939875.1 Desulfobacterales bacterium | reverse complement strand
CCTGACCCCTCGAATCCCTGAATCCTCTTCTCCAACTAAATTGGAGAAGAATCTTATTTAAAAACTATATGACCGCTAAGAATCAAAAAAACGTTTTACCGCCATGTTACGGCATTATCCCGGCCCGCTGGCAGTCGGGCCGCTTTCCGGGCAAAGCCCTGGCCGACATCCTTGGAAAACCGATGATCTGCCACGTTTATGAGCGGGCCGTGCAGTGCGGGCAGCTGGCCGCGGTGGTCCTGGCAACCGATGACGAACGCATCGCAGCGGCGGCAAAGCACCGGAACATCCCGGTGGTGATGACCCGGGCGGATCATCCCAGCGGTACCGACCGTGTCCTGGAAGCAGCCCGCATCCTCCAGTTGCCTGCAGATGCGGTGGTGGTTAACATCCAGGGTGACGAGCCTGCCCTGGAAGCCGACATGCTCACCCAGTTGGTAGCCCCGTTTACCACGCCCCGGGTTCGGGTGACCACCCTGGCCCGTAAAATCAGCACCGAAGAAGCGCAGAACCCGGACCGGGTCAAGGTGGTATTGGCCGCCGACGGCCGGGCCCTATATTTTTCACGTGCGCCCATCCCTCACCGCAATGAAGGGCATCCGGTGAACTACTACGGGCACATCGGCCTTTACGCCTTTCGCATGGAGGCCCTGGTTCAATTCGTGTCCCTGGACCGGGGTCGCCTGGAAACCGTTGAAAAATTGGAACAGCTGCGGCTGCTTGAAAACAACATCCCTGTGTACGTGGTCAAAACCGAGCATCAAAGCATCGGCGTGGACCGTCCCGAAGACCTTCAAATTGTCAGCAATATCATCATGGGAAAAACCCCATCCGGAGAATAAATTCCATGAAAAGATCAAGTTTATCCTGGCTGGTAGCTGCTTCATCGCTACTGGCCGGAATCGTCCGGTGCACCGCCCGCCGGATCCATCTTTTTTTGACGGCCGATGTGTATGTCGGCAAAAACCCCGCCCGGGTGCCCGGCAGGGCGATTATTTTTTTCCCCTGCCGCACCACCTTCCTGTGTTGCGGCATTGCCGGCATGGTTTCCTACAAGCGCCCGTCATCCTCCACGGACCCGGTGGATATGGCCCGGCTCAACGAACTGGTTACCCGGATCGAAAAGCAGGGTTATGAAACCTGCCGGGAATCCGAAATCCTGGAAGTTGACCGCCAGTTTCTCGGGGGACGGGATGTGATCGAATCCCTGGACAAAACGGTACAGTCCATTAAAGGCAGGGAAGCGTTTTTCACCGTTTTTTCCGTCCCGAAAGATCGGCGCCAACTCACGGATTTCAGCCGCCGTCTAGCCGACTTCGCCGATGCCGAAGCCCAATTGTTGACGGAACACATGGGCCACATGGATGCGCACAAAGTGGAACTGATGGCCGAACACATCGAAAAAATCCGGGATATTGCCTGGTGTATCCGCTTGGAAATCATTGAAAACATCAAAAAAATAGAGGATCTGTACACCGGCCGCGACGGTTCCCCCCAGCCCCGGGCGGTGGCTGTTTTTAAGAAAATAAACGGGGTTTTAAACAGCATTGACCGGCTGGAAGTCCGGGGACGCGATTCGGCCGGTCTATCGTTGCTGTTTGTATTGAGTCCCGCTGAATACAAGCGTTTTGAAAACACTTTGCAACAGGCCGGCCACGAAAAACTGCTGCAAGAACGCTGTGGGAAAGACACCCTGGTAAACGGGGCCATCAGCATCCACCACTTATCCGGAAATGGACAGGCACAGCAGGTCGCGGTGGCCCTGACGTATAAGGTGGCCGATGAGGTCGGCAGCTTGGGAGACAACATCCGGTTTTTGCGCCGTCAGATTGCAAGTGACCCTGTCATGCAGGCCATTGCCATGCGTGAAGCTCAGTTCGATACCCTCTTGGCGCATACACGCTGGGCTTCGGTAGGTGCCATCACCGAAGCCAACTGCCACCCTTTGGACAACCACACGGCAGCGGCCGCCGATTGCGGTGGTATCATTCACACCTGTTTAAACGGTGACATCGATAATTATCCGCAGCTCAGAAAAAAAATTGAAGCTGAGGGGGACCAGATCCCGGAAAACATCACCACCGACACCAAAATCATCCCCCTGGTGGTCCAGAGCTATATCCGGCAGGGCCACGACGTGACCGAGGCCTTCCGCCTGGCGGTTAACAGTTTTGAAGGCTCCCACGCCATTTCCATGCACACGGACCTGGCGCCGGGAAAACTCTTTCTGGCCCAAAGAGGCAGCGGACAGGCCCTTTTCGTAGGGATCGCGCAGGATCAGTACATACCCACCTCCGAAGTATACGGCTTTGTTGAAGAAACCCCGCGCTACCTCAAACTGGACGGTGAAAAGACGGTGGCAGGGGCTGACGGTCCGGTCCAGGGACAAATTTTTATCCTGGACCAGGCCTGCGCGGGAGAACTGACGGGCATCCGCGCCATGTATTATGACGGCAGCCAGCTGGTAATCGAAGACCGCGATATCATGCAAACCGCCATTACCTCCCGGGATATCGACCGTCAGCACTACCCCCATTA
>JAOZSC010000067.1 GCA_029939875.1 Desulfobacterales bacterium | reverse complement strand
TTTTTTAGATTTTTCAACCCAAGTGGTATTACTCTGCAAAATGAGTTTCCAGTCCAGATATTTCGGCAAATTAAGGTTTCACTTCTTCGCTGACCGCCCATTTGATCTTCTCGGCAATGCTTTTTCCGATACCGTCTACGGCTTGCAATTCACTGCTGCTGGCAGAAATTGCGGCCTCAACACTGCCAAACATAGCGAGAAGCCGCTCGGCCCTTTCAGAGCCGACTCCCGGCAATCCCTGCAAGATGAAAAGTTGTCTTTTCCGTTTAGTTTTCGGCCGATAGCCGTGCCGCTGCATGCCGCCCCCGGCCATTGATTCTATCTGGCGGCCGATATAGACAATTAATCTGGCGGTTTCAGAAGGGTCTTTTGACCGCAGGACCGGTATACCCAATATCAGGGAAACTGTAATCAGCGCCCCCTGCATGGCCTCTCTGGTCATTCCCAGATCGACTGTGTCAATAGCCGTACCCTCAAGAATCAACACGGCCTTAGAATTGTAATTTGCCAGGCAAATCGTTTGCTTAAAAAGCCTGCCGTCAATAATCGATACAGCAAAATCTTTTAATGTCTTTCTTTCAACAATCAGCCGGTTATCAATCTGATAATCGCCCATGGAAAGCCGCCGAATGCATACTTCAACGTTTTCGATACCCATAAGCGACTTTATAACCTCGCTTTTATGCTCGCGGTCGTCGGCAATTATATTGATAGTGACGTTGCCTTTTGGCATATCCGTTCGCTTTTTGTTCATGTCTCGGAAAATTTATATTTTATCCCCACTTTTCTGTCAGGAAATAATTAAATACAGGATATTGTATATTGGATTTATAAATTTGCCTTGTCAACAAAAATATTTTGCAAATTTAAATATATTGCGAAATATTTTATCATTAAACTAAAATTGTATTGCAGTTACGGGTATACTGTGATAGTTAAAATTTATCATGAAGCTTAAAAAAATAGCAAAAATCCAAAGCGGTTTCATCAGCCGCGGGAAAATCGACCCCCGAGACGATGGAACCTGTCTTTTGCTGCAGGCCAAAGATATCGATGCGGATTGCCTTTGCTATCGAACTGACGCTTTGGTTCGTTTCATGCCAAGGTTGTCCGGTAAAGACTGGTTTTTAAAATCCGGCGACATCCTGTTCATGGCCCGGGGGGCCAGAAACTATTCGGTATTAATAGGAGAGTTGCCTGATCGCGTGCTGGCCGCGGCCTGTTTTTTTGTTGTGCGGATCGCCAATTCTGAGATCCCGCCGGAATATCTGTGCTGGTATCTTAACCAGTTACCCGTAGAGGAATATCTCAAGCGTTTCAGCGGCCGGGGAGTTCACATGCCGGTGATCAGACGGGCGGTTCTGGAAAGCATTGATATTCCACTGCCGCCGATTAAAATCCAAAAGCAGGGTTCAGAAATGACGATGCTGTTAAAAAAGGAGCAGGATTTGTACAAAAAGTTGGCTGAAAAGCGAAAATATTTGATGACGGAAATTTGTCTCCAATCAATTCGGAAAAGAAAATAAACGAGGATGGCAAAATGAACGAACAACAAAGAAAAACTGAGATTTTCAATGTGGTCTGGCGGGCCTGCGACACCTTTCGCGGCTTCATCGATCCGTCCATGTATAAAGATTACATCCTGACCATGCTGTTCGTGAAATATCTCAGCGATATCAGAAAATACAAACTGGCCGAGTTTGAGAAAAAATACAAAGGAGACCAGGTGAGAATCGAACGGGCCATGGTGCGCGAGCGCTTTATTGTCAGCAAAGAAGCATCCTTTGATTATCTTTATGCACACCGAAACAACAGCGATATCGGCCAGACCATCAACACGGTGCTTGAAAGCATTGAAGACGCGAACAAAGCCAAACTTCACAATGTCTTTCGCAACATCGATTTCAATAGCGAAGCCAACCTGGGCCAGGCCCGCCAGCGCAACAACCGGCTCAAGAATCTGCTGGAGGATTTTGCAGCCCTGGATCTGAGGCCGGACGACAATGGCGATATGGACATTATCGGTGATGTTTATGAGTATTTGATCGAAAAATTTGCAGCCAGTGCCGGTAAAAAGGCCGGTGAGTTTTATACCCCGGCGACGGTTTCAGAAACCCTGGCCCGGCTCGTGGCCCCGCAAAAGGGAGATCGTATCTGCGATCCGGCCTGCGGCTCCGGGTCGCTTTTAATCCGAGCCGGCAAGCAGGTCGGTTCGAACGATTTTTCCCTTTACGGCCAGGAAATGAACGGCAGCACCTGGGCTTTGTGTAAGATGAACATGTTTCTGCACGAGGTGGACTCCGCGCATATTCAATGGGAAGACACCATCCGGCATCCCCAGTTTGTCGAAGACGACGCCTTGATGAAATTCGATATCGTGATCGCCAATCCTCCCTTTTCGCTGGACAAATGGGGCCAGGAAATAGCTGCCGAAGATCGTTATGCCCGTTTCCAGCGCGGCATTCCGCCCAAAAGCAAAGGCGACTGGGCCTTTATCAGCCATATGCTGGCCACCGCCGCAGAAGGCACCGGCCGCGTCGGTGTGGTGGTGCCCCATGGGGTGCTGTTTCGTGGCGGCCAGGAAGGCAAAATTCGTGAAGCGGTTATCCGGGAAAATCTTTTGGACGCTGTCATCGGCCTGCCGGCAAACCTGTTTTACGGCACCGGCATTCCGGCCGCCCTAATGATCTTCGACAAATCCCGCCCGCCCGGTCGCGAGGTTCTTTTCATCGATGCCAGCCGCGAATTCGAGCAAAGCACCAATCAGAACAAGCTGCGGCCCCAGGACATCGAAAAGATCGTGACGACCTTTCGCAAAAAACAGGCGGTCGATAAGTACGCCTATCCTGCTTCTTTTGCGGAAATCAAAGAAAACGAATTCAACCTCAATATTCCGCGCTATATGGACACTTTCGAGCCGGAGCCTGAAATTGATATTGCCGCCACCCAAAAGGAAATCGAACAGATCGAAGCCGAGCTGGTGGAGACCCAGGCGAAGATGAACCACTACCTGAAGGAGCTGGGGTTTTTGAACCACGAAATACACGAAACACACTAAAATTTAACAAACTGATAGGACTGGTTCGGGTATTTTGTGTATTTCGTGGTTAAAAACAGGAGCACTTTATGGAAAAGCAAACCGCATTTGGCGCACCCGAGCACGAACTGCCCAGCTATCTGGAAAAGGTCCAGTCCCAGCTTCCGGCCCTGCATCTATTAATGCAGATGGGCTGGCAGTATCTGCCACCGGAGCAAACCGCCAAGCTGCGCAACGGGCGGCTGGGGGCCGTCGTTTTGGAGCCGATCCTGATCGAGCACATCCGCGAACATTGCCATTACAAATTCAAAGGCGCCGTCCAGCCCTTTACCGAAAACGCCATCCAGAATGCGGTTCAGACGATTAAAAGTTTTCGGGCTACCGGCGCGCTGCACGAAAATGAGCAGATTTATGACCTGTTATGCCTGGGCACCAGTGTGCCCCAGACCGTCGAGGGCGATACCAAGAGTTTTACCATCGACTATATCGACTGGAAAAACCCGGCCAACAACACCTTTCATTGCACGGCCGAGTTCAAGGTCGAGCGCCTCGGATATGAAAAGCATTACATTCCGGATATTGTTCTGTTCGTCAACGGCATACCGCTGGTGGTGATCGAATGCAAACGCTCCGCTTACACGCAGGTCAAAAAGAAGCCGATCGAACTGGCCATCGACCAGTTATCCGGTTATCAGGCCAGAGACGGCATTCCCCAACTTTTTTTATACAACCAGTTAATTCTGGCCCTGGCGCGGGACAAGGCCCGCTACGGCACCACCGGCACCCTGCGGCAGTTCTGGGCCGCCTGGCAGGAAGACCGCCTTGACGACCCCATCCGAACGCTGCTGGATACACCTCTGGATCAAAAGGATATGGATCTGCTGCTGTCCGGCCCGTTTGCAGATGTTAACAACGATTACCGAAAGATTCTCGACCAGGGGCGCGAAGTTTACCAACAGGACCGCGCTCTTTACGTCCTGTGCCGGCCCGAGCGTCTGCTGGAGCTGGCCTATAAGTTTATTTTATTTGACAACGGTACCAAAAAGATCGCCCGCTATCAGCAGTATTTTACGGTTCATGATATCATCCGGCGGGTTTTAAGCGACCATTCAACCGGACCGCGCCCGGGTGGCGTGGTCTGGCATACCCAGGGCAGCGGCAAATCCCTGACCATGGTGATGCTGGCCAAATCGCTGGCCCTGCACCCGGCTATCACCAACCCCAAAATCGTTCTGGTAACCGACCGCATCGATCTGGATGACCAGATCTGCGGCACTTTTCGTGCTTGCAGCCTGGAGCCGGAACAGGCCAATACCGGCAAACATTTGATTGAACTGCTGCAGGATCATCGCACTCATATCGTCACCACCCTGATCCACAAGTTTGCGGTGGCCGCGTCCAACAAAAGCCTGCAGGCCGATCGCGACACCTTCGTGCTGGTGGATGAGGGACACCGCAGCCAGTACAGCGAGCAGCACGCCCGCATGCGACTGGCCTTGAAGGGTGCCTGCTTTATCGCTTTTACTGGCACACCCCTGGCCAAATCTGCCAAAAAAAACACCTTTTCCCAGTTCGGCGATCTTTTTCAGCCGGCCTACACCATCGCGCGGGCCGTCAAAGACGGCGCCGTGGTGCCGCTTTTGTATGAGGCCCGCCATGTCCCGCAGGAAGTTGACAAAAAGTCCATCGACGGCTGGTTCGAAAAAATAACCCTGGCGTTGACCAAAGAACAGCAGGCGGATCTCAAAAGAAAGTTTTCCACCGAGCGTCAACTGAATAAAGCAATTCAGAAAGTGCGCATGATCGCCTGGGATGTCGGCCTTCATTACAGTATTTTTTATCAGCATACCGGTCTAAAGGGCCAACTGGTGACGCCCGACAAGCAGACCGCCCTGGCCTACAAACAGTTTATGGACGGCTTTCAAATGGTATCCACCGAAGTGCTGATTTCCGCTCCTTCCCAGCTGGAAGGCGAAAACCACGGCGCCGGGCCGTCGCAAACCGAGAAGAATTTCTGGCAGGCGATGATGGATCGCTACGGGTCCGAACAAAAATACAACAAACAGTTGATCAATGCCTTCAAACACGGTGAAACGCCGGAAATCATCATCGTGGTCGATAAGCTCCTGACCGGTTTCGATGCGCCCCGCAACACCGTTTTGTACCTGGCCCGCAAGCTGAAAGAACATACCCTGCTGCAGGCCATCGCCCGCGTCAATCGCCTGCACGAGGGCAAGGAAAGCGGCCTGATCCTCGATTACAGCGGCGTGATCGAAAGCCTGAATGAAGCCATTGATTTCTACAGTCAACTGGCGGATTACGACCGCATGGATCTTGAGCAAACCGTAACCTATATCGCCGATCAGGCTGCCAAACTGCCGCAGATGCACTCGAACCTGTGGGAGCTTTTCACCCAAGTGAAGGGATCTAAAGATCCTGAGGCCTATGAAATGCATCTGCGGGATGCCGACCTGCGAAACCGGTTTTACGAACGCTTCAGCCTGTTTGCGTGTACCCTTGCGCTGGCATTGTCATCGAGTAATTTTCTGGAAGCCACCAAGCGGGAAACCATCGAACGCTACAAAAAGGATCTCAAGTTTTTCCAGAATCTCAGGGCGGCGGTCACCTTCCGCTACCAGGAAGCCATTAATTTTTCCGAATATGAGCCCAGAATCAAAAAGCTGATTGATACCTACGTGGGTGCCGGTGAAGTGGAACAACTCTGTAAACCCATCAACCTTTTAAATGAAGGTGAACGCCGGCGGGTTATAGAGGAAAACGGCAAAAGCCCCGGCGCCAAAGCCGATATGATTGCTTCCGCCACCCGCCATGTCATCGAACAGGAAATGGCCAAAGATCCCGCATTTTACAAAAAGTTTTCCAGGCTCCTTGAAGAAGTGATCGATGCCTATCACGAGGGTCGGCTGCGAGCCCTGGAAGCGCTGGAAAAAATCAACGATATCTCCACAAAAGTCGTTACCCACACCGATGACGATATCCCGGCCGAACTTGTGGGAAAGGATATGGCGCGGCGCTACTTCGGACAGGTGCGCGAACGGATCGCAGCATACGGCACGTATAACAAAAAGACAGGGGCGGAAATTGCCATTGAAATCGTTGACCGCATCGCCCGGCATAAGATTCGCGAGTGGCGCACCAATCCTGACGCCGTCAACAAAATGCGGGGGGAAATTGATGATATTCTGTTCGAAATTGAGGAAAAGCGCGGCTTGAACCACTCACTGAATGACCACGATGCCATTATAGACCGCTGTATAGAGGTGGCGATCGCCAATGAAGATTGAAGGCTCCATGAATGTGATTGATTTCGGTTTCCGCAGGATCAAATACAGGCTTCATCGTGAAGACCGCAAACGGCTGCGCATCGTCGTTGCGCCGGAACTAACCGTGGATGTGTTTGCACCGGCCACTGCCAACGAAGAACAGATTCGGGCCGCAATGATGAAAAAAGCGGCCTGGATCGTCCGCAAGCTCGATACACTTGAAAGGTATCACCCGCTGCCGGCACCGAAAAAATACATCAGCGGAGAAACCCTCGTTTATCTCGGTCGGCAGTATCGTCTCAAGGTCGAACAGGGCCGCAGCCAACCGGCCAAGCTGATGGGGAGATTTCTAAGAGTATGGGTTGAAGATAAAAATGACACCCGAAGTGTCAGGAATGCAGTGGGTGCCTGGGAGGAGTTGAGCTGCTGGATCGGATCGCTCTGTTGTCTAGGCGGCCTTGCGGATACGGGACCACTGCCGGGTAAGAATCGGATCACTGGCGATCACACCATCGACTTTCATGTCGATCATCATTTGGTAGTCCTCGAAGGTGTCGACATTGTAAGGAAACACCTTGAGTCCGACGGCTTGCATACCGGCCACCTGGCGGCGGGTGAGGATTTTATGATTGGGATGCCAGGAAAAAGCTTTTATGCGAGTGCAAAACTCTTTGGTGTGTTTGTCAGCCGGTGTTTTCGAAATCAGCGCCAGCGCCGGTGCACTGGCCAGACAAGACAGTTGTTTTAAAATATTGCCGTCAAAACTGGATATCAGAACCGTATCTGCGATTTTTTTTTGTTTTACCAGCGCAACGACCTGTTTTTCGATGGCATCCGGCGGATGGTGGGGCTCGTAGGCGTGTGATTTTATTTCTATATTTACAAACGCTCGGCCTTTTGCAATATCCAGCACCTCAGATAGTTCCGGCAGGCGTTGATCCGCAAATTTGGCCTGAAACCAGCTACCGGCATCCAGGTGTTTCAATTCCGCCAGGGTAAAGTCGGCAACCAACCCATGCCCGTTGGTGGTGCGCTCCAAGGTTGCATCATGAATAACAACCAGGTGGCGGTCACGGCTTAAAGCCACGTCCAACTCGATCATTCGGGCACCGGCTGCGATTGCGGCCTGAAAGGCAGCCAACGTGTTTTCCGGATATTTGGCACGGTAGCCCCTGTGGCCGATGATCCAGGGCTGGTTGAAGGGGGGGATTCGATCACTATTTAACATGGAAACAGGGTTTCCTTTCGGTATCCAAAATCGGTTTGGATTGCTTTTTCTTATTATGTTATCGTCCTTTGAAGCGATGGCTTTAGTGATATCCATTCATTTTTCCCTCATAAATCCGAATCCCTTCATAAAGCTTTTTTGCATCACGAAAAAGACAAGCAAAGGCGGAACCGCAGCAATCAAAACTCCTGCCATAATGACCCCCCAGTTGTTCATCGCTTCGGTGCTGATCAACATCTTGATGCCGATCTGCACGACCTTCATTTCATCACTGTTTACCACAATCAGGGGCCAGAGGTATTGATTCCAGATATACACGAATTCGATCACAGCAAATGCGGCGATGGTGTTTTTGGACAAGGGGATCAGGATTTGAAACAAAAAGCGAATCGGTCCGCATCCATCGATCTTGGCCGCATCCGTCAGTTCATGCGGAATGGTTAGAAAATGCTGGCGAAATAAGAAGGTTCCCGTGGCACTGGCCAGGAAGGGAACGATCAAACCCCAGTATGTGTCCACCCATTTAAGATCGGAAACAATTTCAAACAACGGGACAATTCGCACTGGAATCGGAAGCATCAACGTTATGAGAATCAATAAAAACCAGAACTGCTTGCCCCTGAATTCAAAGTGGGAAAACGCAAATGCCGCCATGACGGAGATAACGAACTTGCCAAGACCGACCATGATGGCACAAAATGCACTGTTGAACATCATGCGTCCCAGATTTACCTGCTGCCAGGCCTGCAGGTAATTGCTGTAATGAGATCCTGGAAGCAGTTTGGGTGGATAGCTAAAGACCTCTGTTTGGCTTTGGGTGCTGATGATAAATCCGAATATCACAGGCGCGCCCACGATGAGAACGGCTCCAAAAAGAGCGATATGGGTGAAAACATGATATTTGCCAAGCAGTGTTCTCATTGATAGTGGACTCCTCTTCCAGAAGTCCGGAACTGTATAAAGGTCAACACCACCACAACGGCAAATAAAATGATGGATTCAGCTGAGGCGAGCCCGGCGGTATGATTGATAAAGGCCTCCTTATACAAATCATAGATCAAGATATTGGTGGCGTTAGCCGGCCCGCCTTCGGTCATCACGTGGATCAGACCAAAGGAGCCGAAGTAGGAATAAATCAGGTTCATAATGAGAAGAAAAAACGTCATGGGAGACAGCAGGGGGAAGGTAATCCTCCAGAATACCTGGAAACGGTTGGCCCCGTCGATTCCAGCCGCTTCGCGAACATCCTCAGGAACGTTCTGCAACCCGGCCAAAAACAAAATGATATTGTATCCCAGGTTTTTCCAGGTTGCAGCGGCGGTGACCACAACGATGGCCAGAGAACCGGTTGTCAGCCACTTGGGTTTGACATCGAAAAGAAGGGAAAAAAAGTAATTCACATATCCGGCTGATGAGTCAAACAGAAAGACCCACAGGGCGCCGGCTATTGCGGGGGAAAGGGCATAAGGCCAGATCAGGGCAGGTCTGTAAAAGTTAATGCCCCGAATTTTCTTATTGATCAGCACCGCCAGCCCCAGGGAAACGGCCAGTCCGAAAGCAACCACTGAAAAAGAAAAAATAAAGCTTATTTTGAAGCTGTGCAGGTAATCTGCCGAGGTAAATAGATCGATGAAATTATCAAATCTAATAAAAATTTTTCTGATTCCAAAGGGTCCCAACCGATAGAAGCTTAATCGAAAGGTCTCATAGGTGGGATAGAATAAAAAATAGGCGATGATAATAAGCGATGGCGCCAGCAGGATGTAAGGCAGGACTTTATTGTTAAAAGTAGACCTTGATTCCATGGTGGACTTTCGGCTGCGGTTTGCATACGAAAAGCCGCGCATGACTGAAAGCCGGCGGCAAAAAAAGCAGGCCGGCTCTCGGCCTTGCGACTCGCAACGACGGATAGTCATTAGATTCTTAATCGTTACTTCTTTGCATTTTATGGCAAGACATTTTTACCACCAAAACACCAAAACACAAAGATAAATTACAGCAAATCGTTTTGCTTTGTGTCTTTGGGCCTTTGTGGCAATTTTTCCGGTTTATCCGG
>JAOZSC010000512.1 GCA_029939875.1 Desulfobacterales bacterium | reverse complement strand
AAGCACTCAATGTAGATCCAGGTGCCTTTACTTCCCCATGACGGCTAAAGTTAATCCCAAAACAAGCGTGAAAATAATGTAAAAGAAGTAAAAAAATACTCGAAATATTCCTGAATTCAGTGTATTATAAGTTTTCCCAAACAAAAATAACTGAAAAGAAAGGAATATTTCGAGTGAAGAAAAATATCGCCAAAAAGCTTCAAAAAAGCAAGCGAAAAATCGACAAACGAGTCAAAAGAGTCAACTGGGAGAATCAGCCCAAACCAATGCTTGCCGGGGGTAACACTTGCTACGATATTGACAGCCGTCACAGCGCAACGGCCTACGGCGGCCTTGGCAACATTCATGAGTTGGCCAAGCGCAGTGGACTGGTCGATGAAATCGATCATCGAATCAAACTGCTCAAAAGGCATCTTCCGTATCATGAGTCGGATCATATTCTCAATATCGCCTACAATTATCTGGTCGGCGGCAGTTGTCTGCAGGACATCGAACTGCTGCGAAACGACATCGCCTGGCTAAACGCCCTGGGAGCCGAGATCATCCCGGATCCCACCACGGCGGGAGACTTTCTGCGGCGTTTTACCGAAAAAGACATTTGCGAATTCATGGACGTCAAGAACACGGTGCGTAGCCGCATCTGGGAAAAACAGCCGAAATCGTTTCGACGCGAAGCCGTCATCAACGCGGACGGCACCATTGCCCCCACCTGTGGCGAATGCAAACAGGGCATGGATATTTCCTACAATGGCCAGTGGGGTTATCATCCGCTGATCATCTCGCTGCACAACACAAGAGAGCCACTGTTTATCGTCAATCGCCCTGCCAATGCCCCTTCGCATCTGGGCTCGGCGCCATGGATCGATAAAAGTCTGGACCTGGTCTGCCCACACTTTCAAAGGGTCCGCCTGCGGGGAGACACCGATTTTTCCCTGACACAGAATTTTGACAAGTGGGACCAACGCTGCCTTTTTGTTTTTGGTATGGATGCCAGGGCCAACCTCAAGAAAATAGCCAGCCAGATATCAGACTGGCAACCGCTGGAAAGACGTACCAAAGACCCTGTCAAGACAAGGCCCCGCTGCAAGCCGGACAATGTCAAGGAAGAGGTCGTCAGAAAGCGCAAATTCAGAAAGATCGTGACAGCAGCCGAAGACGTGGCCGAAATTCAATACCGACCCGGCAAATGCAAAAAACCGTACCGTATGGTCATTTTGCGAAAGACTCTGGATGTCATCAAGGGTACACGGTACCTGTTCGAGGAAGTCCGCTATTTTTTCTACATTACCAATGACTGGCAGAAATCTCCCTCGGAGCTGATTCATTTTTACCGCCAGCGCAGCGACCATGAAAACGATATCGATCAGTTGAAAAACGGCTTGAACGCCCTGGCCCCGGCCTCGGACACCCTGCTCTCCAACTGGGCGCTGATGGCTATCGCATCCCTGGCCTGGGATCTGAAAGCCTGGTTCGGCCTCCTGCTGCCCTATCGTCCCATTGGCCTTTCGATCGTACGCATGGAGTTTAAACGTTTCTTCAACACCTTTATCCGTATACCGTGCCTGATCATCAGGACCGGGCGGCGGCTGTGTTACCGGATTGTAGGATACAATGACAAGCTTCAGCATGTCATCAAGTTCAACCATATGATCAAATCGTTTCCAGGACCGTAACCGGTCCCTTCCGGGCAGCAGCCGCATGGGGCGTCTGTGAGCCCACCGCAGCCAAAGAAAGGATTGATACCATCGATAAAACCGACAAACAGTTTTGACAGAGAACGCACCGGAGAGGTATGCACTTTCTTTGGCTGTGTTATACTACATTGTAATAATCTTATTGAAGGCTGACGAAGCAATTTATTTTTCTAGTCTGCCGATGTAAACACGCTTATTTTGGGCTTAATGTAGCGCGTAAGTCTGGACACTGGCAAGCCGAAATCCCTGAAGATGCAATGCAACACACAGCCTATCCGGTTTGCAGCCCCCGGAGGATCGTATCCGGTGTCCGGGCCTGTTAACCAAAAAATAAACAATCTCCCAAAACGCGTTGGTGAGCTGATTCAGGGTGGACAAGGTCGGATAAAGATTAGCGGACATCTATACTTTTGGATATTTAAAGGATTCACCTTGAACACTTAACTACTCCCCACCTCTGGAACTATTGATTCCTTGCCACCGCAAAAGGCCATCAATTCAGTAAAATATTGAAAAGTTGATACTGAAATCTGTGCTCGGAAATCTTCATTTCTTCCATAGGGACCAGATTTAAATCACTTTAACGTGATGGCGGTATTCACCTCTCCGGCGCTGGCAGTATCCTGGGGCCAGCGTGCGGTCACTGTTTTGGTCTGCGTGTAAAATTCAACCACCTGTTTCCCATAGGGGCCCAAATCGCCAAGTTTGGAACCGCGCGATCCGGTAAAGCTGAAAAAAGGCAGCGGCACGGGGATCGGCAGGTTAATGCCGACCTGGCCGATTTCGATTTCGTTCTGAAATTTGTGGGCGGCGGCTCCACTGGATGTAAAGATCGCCGTGCCGTTGCCT
>JAOZSC010000066.1 GCA_029939875.1 Desulfobacterales bacterium | reverse complement strand
GCAACGACTCGGACAAAGACAATTTTGTGAAGGGCGACGGCTGGGACAATTTTTTTCGCATGAAATTCAAATATTTGCTTCCCATCGGCCATGGCAGAGACCAGATCATCGGCACGTACAAAATGGACCGGGGGCTTTTAAAATCCGGTGCACAAGGCGGGACATCCCTGAACCCGCTGGCGAGCGGGAGGACTTACCTGGAGATGAGGCCGTTTTACCGTTCGCAGCAGATCGACGGCCACCACGTGGACGAAACAACCAAGACCAACGGTCTCGATTTTTCGGCGTTCATTGACAACCGCGATTATTACGCCAATCCTTCAAAGGGCTACGGTTTGCGGGGCAAGATGTCCCGGGATTTCGGCTGGTTTAACAGCTCCAATTCATGGACGAATCTTGAAAGCGAGCTGGATGTGTATCTTCCTTTGAAACTATCGGACCGGTTCCGGCAGTCGGTTGTTGCCCTGGATATCTGGACGTCCTACTCTCCGACCTGGGATAAGAAGTCGAGTGCCGAGATCAAAAACCGTCCGCCGACTTACACCGGCCCGACCCTGGGCGGTATCTGGAGAATGCGCGGTTACCCCACCAACCGTTTCAGCGACAGGGCGGCTATTTATTACACCGCAGAGTTTCGGATGATCCCCCGCTGGAACCCGTTTGACAAGTGGCCCGGGATCCAGAAATACGTTGGCATCGAGTGGTTGCAGTTTGTGCCCTTTGTGGAGATCGGGCGGGTCGCTTCCAAATGGGATTTCAAGCGCTTGCATTCGGATATGAAATGGGATGCCGGCCTCGGCATCCGGGCCCTGGCCAAAGGCATCGTGATCCGCATCGACAGCGCCGTTTCCAACGAAAACTTTGGCGTGCAGATGATGATCGCCCAGCCGTTCCAGTTTTAACGGCCAAAGGCGACTGTTGGGTGGTGAAGGGGTGCACAACAGGCGTTACGATCGTTTGGAAACCGCCAGTTGATAGCTCTGAAACAGCAGGCCGCCGGTCAGGGCAATCAGGGCGCTTAACAGAAACAAATCAAAGGAACCGATGATTTCGTATAAATAGCCGTTGACAAAAAATCCCACCATCAGCCCGAAGCCGTAGGTTGTGGCATTGTTGACGGCCTGGCCCAGGGTCTTGTCCCTGTCCGGTGACAGGCGGTCCATGTATAAAATGCTGGCCATATGAAAGGTGCCGTAGGTGATGGCGTGCAGAAGCTGGGAGACCAGGATCACGGCCGGCGACTGGGCCTTAAACAGGATCATCCAGCGCAGGGTTGCCGCCAGAAATGAAAAGAACAGCACGTTTTGCAGGGAAAAGCGGCTGAAGATTCTTTTTGACTGGATCATGACCAGTATTTCAGCGGTGGAAGCCAGGGCCCAGGCGATTCCGATAAAGGTGCTGCCGTAGCCCAGGTTGTCCAGGTGAATCGAGAAAAAGCCGTAGTAGGCGCCATGGCTGACCAGCATCAAAAAGGCGCAGCCCAGAAAGACCACAACGGGCATTCGCAGCAGAGAGCCGGCTGCCGGTGCAGGCAAGCGCGTTGCGTTGCGGGTTTGAATTCCGGGGATGCGCACCGATCCCACCGAGAGCAGCAACGAGCCGGCCAGGATGAGCACCAGGATGATATTCACGGAAAACAGATCAATGACCCTGCCGAGCACCAGGACCATGGCAATAAAGCTGATCGATCCCCACACCCGGATGCGCCCGTAATTTTTTTTCTCACGGCCCAGCACGTCCATGGTGACGGCCTCAAGAAATGAGATGACAGGCGCATAGAAAATTCCATAAAAAACCGTGATGATCAGCATGGGCCAGAAATCAGCGGTGAACAGAAACAGTGCCCAGATGGCGGTGCTGATGAAATTGCAGGCAATATAGATGGGTCTGCGGATATTGAGGCGATCGGCCACTACGCCCCAGACCAGGGGAAACATGGCCAGGGTCACGGATCTGAGCGCCGCGAGCACACCGATCTGAAAGCCGGAAAAGCCGATATGATAGCAGTACAGGTTAAAAAAAGGCAAAAAAATTCCCAGTACTCCGAAATACAGGAAATACTGGGAACTGATGATAAACTTTGCGTTTCGTGGTTTATCCGTGTTCATACCCCTAGTCGATGTCGACTGAAATCTGTCTGGGTTTTTCTTCCTCGGGCCTGGGGATTTCAATCTCGAGCACCCCGTCTTTGAAAGTGGCTTTAATCAGGTCAGGCTGAACATTTTGCTGAAGGGTAAACGAGCGCTGAAATGTGCCGAAGCAGCGTTCTTTGCGGAAGTAGTCCTCTTCTTTGATTGCGGGATCGGCCACCCGTTCTCCTTTCAGGGTCAGCACATTATCCTTTACTTCCACAAAGACATTTTCTTTCTTCACCCCGGGCAACTCGGCTGCCAGAACAATTCCGTTTACGGATTCATAAATGTCCACCGGCGGCTGCCAGGCGCACTGATCGGCATCGTCTTCCATATCCCGGTTGCGTCCAAAAGACTCCTCAAACATGCGATTGATTCGATTTTGAAGGACGGCCACGTCCCTGAACGGCTCCCATCTTATCAGTGCCATAATATTACCTCCTGTCATGAGCCCAACATTGTAACATTAAGGTTCCATGCATTGCCACCAATTTAATCATGTCTTCGATCTTGTCAAGAAATGCGGCCACGCACCTGGGCAGACTGCGCGAACATGCCTGCGGCCACAATTTAGTGGTAGGGTATTATTTTAAACTCGCAGCCCCCACAAATAGGTTTCAGGTGTCAGGGGGCAGATATCCCAAGGGCTGAAACTGCGAACTCCTGAACCTCTAAACTCTGAACTTCCAAACCTTTTGCCGCGATTGCCTTTACAATCCCCTGTTTTGGTGTTATTTTTTGCTGAATCGGGCTAAGGGCTCGCGCAAAAACAACTTCACATTTTAAGCGCCGATGCATCCCACCTGGCTGCGTTGCGAAAGCTCGGAATATACCAGATATTCCTGCGCTTTCGCGCCTTGCCAGGCAAGCGCCTCAACACTAAAAATTTGTGAATTTGTTTTCGCGCGAACCCTAAGGTGGGAAGAAAACACAATTCCAAAACTGGGAGCTTGAAATGGAGTATATCAAAATACGATTTTTGGATGATTTTGGTCAGATGGGCTCCAAATTCGAAAAATCGATTGAAGACATGTTTCGTTCAATGAGCCCGGGCTTTACCCTGGCGGAACGCAGCTGGAAGCCCTCGATGGATATGAGCGAAACCCCGGAAGAAATCGTGATCGTCGCCGAGATCCCGGGCATCGAAAAAGAGGACCTGGAAGTGGAAATCAGCAGCAAGGCGGTGCGGATAAAGGGCCGACGGCTGGCAAAATACTGCACGGAAAACACCACCTACCGGCTGGCTGAAATTCAGCATGGCCGGTTTGAACGGGTTCTTTATCTGCCGTCCCCAATCGATCCGGAGGTGGTTTCCGCGTCCTTTCAAAACGGGCTGCTTGAAATACGGCTGGCTAAACTGTCCACTGAGCGAATCCATAAAATAACGATCCAGGACGGGTAGATCGCGGTCCCGGGATCTTGTCATTGTCCATTTCAACACTGGAGGAAATTATGGCTGACCAACCGTCATCCGCGGAGTATGATACTGAAAAATTACCGGAACTTTTACCCATCCTGCCCCTGTTCGATGCCGCACTTTTCCCTAAAATGGTGTTGCCGTTGGTGGTCATGCAGCGCGAATCCGTTCAGTTGGTGGACGAAGCCATGGCCAAAGATCGTATCATCGGGCTGGTCGTATCGAAAAAGTCCGAAGATAAAACGACGCCTGACCAGCAGGACCTGACCAGGGTGGGAACCAGCGCCCTGATTCTCAAGATGGCCAAAACCCAGGACAACCGTACCCAGC
Organism: Desulfobacterales bacterium; assembly: GCA_029939875.1. Taxonomy (GTDB): domain Bacteria; phylum Desulfobacterota; class Desulfobacteria; order Desulfobacterales; family JAFDCJ01; genus JAFDCJ01. The sequence goes on along the minus strand of JAOZSC010000066.1, from coordinate 5,744 downwards.
TTCTGGTTCAGGGGTTGAGCCGTTTCCGGGTCTCTGCCTATGAAGACGGAAAACCCTATTTGCGCGCTCGCGTCAAGCTGGTCAAAGACATTGAAAAACAGGACAATGAGACCGAGGCGCTGATGTCCAACCTTATCAGCCAGTTTGCCCGCATCACCGAACTGTCGCCGGGTTTGCCGCCGGAAATTGTCCAGATGGCCAAAACCATCCAGGAACCCGGAACCCTGGCGGATATGATCGCCTCCACCATCAATTCGACCCCTGAGGAAAAACAGACCATCCTGGAGATCGAAGACGTTAAAAAAAGACTCAAGGTAATTACCCGGCTGGTAAACCATCAACTCGACATCCTGGAGCTGGGCAATAAAATTCAAAGCCAGGTCAAAGGCGACATGGACAAAAGCCAGCGCGAATATTACTTGCGGCAGCAATTGAAGGCCATCAAGGAGGAATTGGGCGAAAAAGACGAGGCCGGCGTCGAGATTGATGAATACCGCGTCAAGATCGAGGGAAAAAATCTGCCCGAAGAGGCACGCAAAGAAGCTGAACGTGAACTGGACCGCCTGTCGCGCATGCATCCATCTTCAGCCGAATACACGGTGGCCTCCACCTACCTGGACTGGATCACCGCGCTGCCCTGGCATGACAGCACCCCCGACAACCTGGATATTCGCAAGGCCCGCAAAATTCTGGATGACGACCATTTCGGACTGGAAAAGCCCAAAAAACGCATCATCGAATACCTGGCGGTGCGCAAGCTCAAGCCCGAATCCAAGGGGCCGATTCTGTGCTTTGTCGGTCCTCCGGGGACCGGCAAAACCTCCCTGGGCCAATCCATTGCCCGAGCGCTGGGGCGCAAGTTTCATCGCATTTCCCTCGGGGGCGTGCGGGATGAGGCGGAAATCAGGGGCCATCGACGAACCTATGTCGGGGCACTTCCCGGGCGCATCATCCAGGGGCTGCGCCGCGCGGAATCCAATAATCCGGTTTTCATGCTGGATGAAATCGACAAGGTCGGCAGCGATTTTCGCGGAGACCCTTCTTCCGCCCTGCTGGAGGTGCTGGACCCCGAACAGAATTTCTCGTTCAGCGATCATTACCTGGATGTCCCTTTTGATCTTTCAAAGGTGATGTTCATTACCACGGCCAACATCCTGGACACCATCCCTCCGGCCCTGCGCGACCGTATGGAAGTGCTTACCCTGCATGGGTACACCCTGGATGAAAAAGTTAAGATCGCCAACCGCTATCTGATTCCCCGGCAGCGGGAAGCACATGGAATCACCGCCAAACAGATCAAATTCACCGCCGGAGCGGTGAGGCACATTATTATGGGATACACCCGGGAGGCCGGGCTGCGGAATCTGGAACGCGAACTTGCCAATATCTGCCGCGGGGTGGCCACCAAAATCGCCCAGGGCAGAAAAAAATCCGTGACCATCACCGTTGATGATCTTCACGAATACCTCGGACCGGTGCGGCTGACCTCTGAAACCAGGGTGCGGGTCACCACCCCAGGTGTTGCCACCGGACTGGCCTGGACCCCCACCGGCGGCGAGCTGCTTTTTATCGAGGCCACGGCCATGAAGGGCAAAAAAGGTCTGACGCTCACCGGCCAGCTGGGGGATGTCATGAAAGAATCCGCCACCGCCGCATTGAGTTTTGTACGCGCCAATGCCTCCGCCCTTGGAGTTGATGAAGATTTTTTTGACGGCCACGACCTGCATATCCATGTGCCCGCAGGGGCAATTCCCAAAGACGGGCCTTCGGCCGGGGTGACCATGCTAACGGCGTTGACCTCCCTGCTGACCGGTGTTGCGGTGCGCAATGATCTGGCCATGACCGGGGAAATCACTTTACGCGGGCAGGTGCTGCCGGTGGGTGGCGTCAAGGAAAAGGTGCTGGCCGCCCATCGGGCGGGGATCAAAACGCTCATCCTGCCGGCGTGGAACCGCAAGGATTTGGAGGACATACCGAAAAAGGTCGAAAAGGACATCAAATTTCATTTCGTGGAAAAAATGCAGGATGTCCTGGCTATCGCCCTGAAAGGCACCAAGTCGCGGTCCGGCGCAAAAAAAAAGCGAAACCTGAAAAACACAAGATCCCGTGCTGTCGGGAAAAAGCGAAGAAAGAAATAAGAACCAGCGGTGGATGACCTTATGCCCGGTATGACCGAGACCAATCAGCCTGTCCATTCATTTTTTTGTCCCAGGAGAAAAAGAAATGTTTGGCGCTTAACGACCCGCGTCCTTTTTCTGATTTTTATCACCAGTTGTGCCACCAGTCCACCCCCTCCCAAGCGGCAGCCCGGTCATCCCAAGCCTTACAAGGTTTTCGGAAAATGGTATCAGCCCCTGCCGCATTCAAACGGGTTTCGCCAGCGCGGACTTGCCTCCTGGTACGGCCGGGATTTTCACGGCAAGAAAACCTCCAACGGGGAAAATTACAATATGTACGCTATGACGGCGGCCCATAAAACCCTACCCCTGGGTACTTACGTGCGGGTTTACAATCTTGAAAACCACCGTCAGGTCAAGGTGCGCATCAATGACCGCGGCCCTTTTGTCCGGGGCCGCATTATCGACCTGTCTTACACGGCGGCCAGCAAGCTCGGGGTTGTCGGGCCCGGCACGGCCAAAGTCGAGGTGGTTGCCCTGGGCACTCCCGTCTCCGGCGACATCACCCGGCAGGCCTATAAACAGCCGGATTATTATTCCGGCAACTTCACGTTTCAGGTGGGCGCCTTTATAGACCGCGACAATGCCCAGGCCCACAAACGGAAGCTGGCCCAGCGGTTTCAAAATGCCCACATTACTGTTTACGACAACGGAACGCGCGTGTATTACCGGGTGCGGGTGGGAAAAGCCACCACCCTGGCCCAGGCAGTCAAATTTGAAGCCTACCTGATTCAAAACGGTTTTCCCGATGCATTTCTGGTGGCGGAATAAAAGGAGTGATGTCGCTTGCTGAAAAAAGTTGTGTTTTTAGACAGAGACGGCGTCATCAACTTTGATTCGCCCGATTACATTAAGAGCCGTGAAGAATTCGAATTTATTCCCGGAAGCGTTGAGGCTGTTAGGGAGTTGACCACCAACGGGTTTGACTGCATCGTGATTACCAACCAGTCGGCGCTGGCCCGCAACTTGATTTCTGCCGCCGAACTGGACCGCATTCACACCATGATGAAAAAAGCGATTGCATCCGCCGGCGGCCGGATAACCGATATTTTCTGGTGTCCCCACCTGCCTGACGATGGATGTGACTGCCGCAAACCCGAGCCGGGATTGATATACCAGGCCCGGCGCAAATACGACATCAACCTGGCCGCCGCGGTCATGGTGGGCGACAGCGCCAGAGACATTGAATGTGCCCGTCGCGCAGGAGTCGGCCGGGCACTCCTGGTTCAAAGCGGCAAAGACGGTGATGTTCAAGGACAGCTGAAGGCCAGACAGATGGTGCCGGATCACGTGGCCGAAGACCTGCGGGAAGCTGTAAAATGGATCCTGCGAAGGCAGCAATAATGGCACCGCCGAACCATAAACAAAACGGATCGCTGTTTTGACAGTAAAAGACAATTCCTCACTGCTTACCATCGAAGGGCATCTGGAGCACATCACCTATAGCAATCCACAGACCCGGTACACCGTGGCGCGGCTCAAGCCCTTGAGCGCGGCCGGGCCGGTTACCGTGGTCGGGTACCTGGCCGGTGTGCATATTGGTGAACCCCTTCAAGTCAGAGGCACCTGGGACAATCATCCGAAATACGGTCAGCAGTTAAAAATTCATTCCTATGAGGTCATCCTGCCGGCCACCATCGATGGTATTCGCACCTTCCTGGCATCGGGCGGAGTCAAAGGAATCGGGCCGTCGCTATCTGCCCGGCTGGTGAAGGCTTTCGGGGCCGACACCCTTCGGATCATTGAGGATGCACCCCAGCGCCTGTGCGAAGTCAACGGGATCGGTGAGTCAAGAGCGGCCATGATACATACCGCCTTTCGGGAGCATCAGGTGCTCAAGGACATTATGCGGTTTTTACAGAAAATGGGGGCTCCGGCATCCATGGCAGCCAAGGTGTACAAGCAATACGGCGCCGGGGCGGTCAGCCTTATCCGCGAGGACCCTTACATCCTGGCCCGGGATTTTTCAGGTCCCGGGTTCGTGGCCGCCGATGCCATTGCGCGCAGACAGGGCCTGGACAGTGAAGATCCCGAACGGGTTCGTGCCTGTATTTTGCATCTGATTCGGCAAAATATCAATGACGGACATACGTTCGCTGAAGAGCTTAACCTGGTGTCGCGCTGCGAACACCTGTTTCAAATCACATCCGATGCGATTGACAACGGCATCGGCGAGCTGGCGGCGGCCGGTAATATCATTGCAGAAGAGCTGGCGCAGCATCCATCCACCCGGGGACTTTACATGCGGCAGCTATATCAGGCTGAAACCGGCCTGGCAGACAGGCTTAAGGCCATGCTGTCGATGCCGGTGCCGCAGAGCGCAATCAAGGCTGAAAAGATTGCCGCTGAAGTCCATAAAAAACTGGCCATCAACCTGTCAGCGGAACAGTTGGCAGTGGTCACCCAGGCCTTGTCCCACCGCCTGGCGATTATTACCGGCGGCCCGGGAACCGGCAAGACGACTCTTTTGCGCTCCATCAGCGCCCTGTTTGATGCTGCCGGCAAGCGTGTGATGCTGGCAGCACCCACCGGACGAGCTGCACGGCGGCTTTCCGAGGTGACCGGGCGTGCGGCCGGAACCATCCACCGGCTGCTGGGCTACAATTTCACCGACGACAGCTTTATGCGCCACCGGGACCACCCCCTGGATACCGATGCCGTCATTGTCGATGAAGCGTCCATGATCGATATCATGCTGATGTATCGCCTCGTCGATGCAGTGCCGATATCAGCTGTGATGGTTCTGGTGGGGGATGTGGCCCAACTGCCCTCGGTCGGTGCCGGCAATGTGCTGGCGGACATGATCCGCTCCGAATGTATGCCGGTGTTTTACCTGAATAAAATTTTTCGCCAGGAGCAGCAAGGCGACATTGTCGTCAATGCCCATAAAGTGCGCCAGGGAGAAATGCCTGTTTTTGAATCCGACCACCGTCCGGACGAAACTTTAGATTTCCGGTTCATCGAGCAGGCCGATCCGCAACGGGTCGCCGCGCGCATTGTTCAACTATGCCGGGAGGAGTTGCCCCGGGAATTTAATTTTGATCCCCTGGCCGATATCCAGGTCCTGACCCCGATGCACAAGGGCGTGGTGGGAACCATCAACCTGAATCAGTTGCTGCAGAAGGCCTTAAATTCGCAGCCGGTTCTGGTGGAAGCTATGGGAAACGGGTTTCGAATCGGTGACAAGGTCATGCACCTGAAGAACAATTATCGCAAGGAGGTTTACAACGGGGACATTGGACGCATAACCGGCATTGACCGTCAGCAAAGCGAACTGGTGGTGGCCTATTACGGCAGGAGCGTTGCCTATGATTTTGACGAGCTGAATGAAATTACCATGGCCTACGCGGTTTCGGTACATAAATCCCAGGGCTCTGAATATCCGGCGGTCATTGTGCCGATCATGACCCAGCATTATGTGTTGCTGCACCGCAATCTGCTGTACACGGCCATAACCCGGGGTCAGAAACAGGTAATCCTTATCGGCACCCGCAAGGCGTTGGCCATCGCCCTGAAAAATGACAAGCCTCACCACCGTCTGTCAGGCCTGGCGACGAGGCTCAATTC
>JAOZSC010000065.1:5625-9627 GCA_029939875.1 Desulfobacterales bacterium | reverse complement strand
TGGTGTCCATGAGCCGTTCGTCGACTTTCTGGTCGGCTCTGAACATGCCGCTTTGACGGAACATGGCATCCACCAGGGTGGTTTTGCCGTGATCGACGTGGGCGATGATGGCAATGTTTCTCAAGCTGTCGTTTGTCAGCAGGTTGGGCATGGTTGGTATATGTTCCCCTAAGGCATTATTTTTTCAGTATTTGGCCAAAGCAGATATTATAACCATCGAAACACCGATTACAAGGTTCCAGCCGAAATTTTGGGTAGTTGTAAGGCATCCTTGTACCTGCCCTGGATCATTTCGGTTGTAAATATGCATATATGGATATAAAAAAGAGTCGCGGTCCAGACACGCCGGTCTTCGGTGTTAAAACAAGGGTGGGGATTCAATATCTTGGATACAGATGGCAGCCGATTTTGTGAACGCTTAATTATTTTTACCCGTTTTCCCGAACCCGGAAAAACCAAGACCCGCATGATTCCGAAACTGGGAGCAGCAGGGGCTACCGCGCTCCAGCGGCAGATGACCGAACACCTTGTTTCCAGGATTTGCAATACCGTCAAAACACGCGCCCTGCCGCTTGAGATTCGCTTTGCAGGCGGGAATAAAAACCTCATGCGCCAATGGCTGGGATCGGACTTTATCTACCGGCCCCAGGGCGGGGGCGATATCGGCCTGCGCATGAACCGCTCATTTGACGATGGCTTTAACAACGGGTGTGAAATCATCGTTGTCATCGGTTCCGACATACCGGAAATTACAGGAGATATTATCCAACACGCGTTTGAGGAGCTCAAAAAAAACAACCTCGTGCTGGGCCCGGCTGCCGATGGGGGCTATTATCTCATCGGTCTGCAGCGGTCCGCTTTCAAGCGGGCAACCCCCCGGCTTTTTAGCGGAATCGACTGGGGCACAAACCAGGTTCTGGCGCAGACGGTTGCGGTGGCAAAAAAATTGGGCCTGCGCTGCATCCTCATGGAAACCCTGGAGGATGTGGACCGACCGGAGGACCTGGGCGTCTGGCAGCGCACCTCAAGCTTTTGCCGGACAACAGACAGCTCGATACGCATCTCCATTATCCTGCCGACTCTAAACGAGGCCGAAAACATTGGCGCCACCCTGGCCGATCTACAAAAGTATCGCGATGCGGAAATTATTGTCGTTGACGGCGGCAGCCAAGACGATACCGTCACCATTGCAAAATCAGCGGGTGTGCGGGTGATCCGCGCGGCCCCTTCAAAGGCCGGTCAAATGAATGCCGGCGCAGCTGCAGCCACCGGCGATATGCTGCTGTTTCTACATGCCGATACCCGTCTTCCGGACAATTTTGCCCGGCACGTCAGGACGGCGGCTTCCCAAAGGCAATTTTGCGCCGGGGCCTTCAGCCTGAGCATCGATTCCAGCGCCTGGGGGCTGCGGTTCATTGAAAAAGTGGCCAACTGGCGTTCCCGCTACCTGCAAATGCCATACGGCGACCAGGCCCTGTTTGTCGGACGGAATATGTTCGATAAAATCGGCGGATTCCCGGATTTTCCCATCATGGAAGACTTCGAGCTGATCCGGCGACTGCGACGCCGGGGCCAGATTATCCTGCTGCCCCAGCCTGTGCACACCTCTGCGAGGCGCTGGCTGAAATTCGGCATTTTTAAAACCTGGCTTTTAAATCAAATAGTTATCGTCGGTTACTTCCTTGGCATCTCTCCCCGGAACCTTTGTCGGTTGTATCGCCGCGAAAAAGGGGCCGGCAGCCGGCAAAATTCTGTTTGAGCGACCCGACCTCGATGACCTGAAACAGCAGTACACGGTGGTTGACTTGCATTTTCACTCCCGGTATTCAGACGGAATAAACCTGGTGGGGGCCATCGCACGGCGGGTCCGTCAGCTTGGAATCGGCATCGCCATTACCGATCACAACGAAATTAAGGGGGCGGTGCCCGCTGACAAACTATTATAGCGATTCGGGTTTTCTGAGAAGAAGGCCACGGCTTTTCATAAAACGCCACGCTCCTGACGCAGCTGCTCATTTTCCGTTTATCCGGTTCAACATCGGGATTAAATAATCCAGTTTTGCTTCTTCCAGGATTTGATCCAGGACAAACCCTTTGGCATCCAAGCCTCTTAGCTGGTAATACTCATTTTTCAACAGCGTTTCATCGGGCACGGTCCCTTCCGTTCCGCCTTGCTCGAGCGGCACCAGGATTCTGTCCGGCAATTTATCATCATCCGCGGTGATCCCCATCAGGTTGTTCAGTGATCTCTTTAAGAGCCAGCAGCGATGCCCGATATCGATAAAGTCCTGTAACGATAATCCGTATCCGGTTGCAGCATTTAAGCCATCCAGGGTATTTTCAAGCCCGATCGCCCACTGTACAAAATGACAGATGCAGATATTGTTGGCCATCAAGCCAATGCCTTCTGAAAGGTAGACCATTTTCGCCTTGCCTTCACTCACCGTTGCCGCATATTCCTCTTGCAAGCCAGCCTGTGGCCATGAGACAGAGCCCTGCTCAACAGCCTGGCAGGCGTGTTGAAGATGACAAGCCCCCCGATTGGACATCATGTAAGCCAGTGCCATCCCATGAAATGCCCGGGGATCATGCATCGGCAATTCCAGCCTTTTTATAGTAACCAAAAATTCTTTTGCTGCGGCCGGAAGACTTTCGGCCAGTGAGGCCGATCCTTCCGCTGCCTTGTTCCCGAATCCCTGGCGATAGGCTATTTTTTCTATTAATTGCATGATCGCATCAGCGTCTCCCCAACCAATATTCATCCCGTCCAGGTCCTGATCCGAATAATAGCCCCTTTCTGTGGCCTCCATTATAAAAGCAATGGTCGCTCCGCAACTGATAGAATCCAATCCCAGGCGATTGCACAGATCATTGGCCTTAGACACCGCTTTTAAATCAAATACCATGGTCATGGAGCCGAATGCCCCCAGGGCTTCAAATTCAGGTCCAGGGCCGGTGCCAATAGCATATTTCCCATCCTTGATGGCGATTTCCGGTTTACAGGCAATTTGACAGCCATGGCATGCTTTTCGTTTTATAAGAATTGTTTCCGCCATCATATTGCCGCCCAACTCATCGCCCATTTCATCGATCAACCCCACGGACCAGTTTTTAATCGGAACATCACCGGTCATCATTCCAATTTCCATGGCAGCGGCAGTTCCAACCTCGCTCAAGGACATGGAGACAACGGATTGCCCGGCAGCTTCGACAGCCAGTTTTCGAGCAGCTTTAAAACCTGTTTCATCAGCCAAAGGGACCTTCTGGGCGCCGGCGGCCACAATCGCCTTCAGATTCTTGCTGCCCATGACAGCACCCATGCCGGTTCTTCCGAGATAGTTCGCTTTATCATTGCAAATTGCCGCAAATTTCACTTTGTTTTCCCCGGCAGGGCCAATCACCAGTGATTTTATTTTTTTATGGTCACGATATATCTCTTGCAGCCTGTCGATTGCTTCAAAGCTGTCCAGCCCCCATAAATCACCGGCGGCCTTCAAGGTGATCTTTCCATCGATCACTTCAATAACAGTTGGCAGCGCCGCGGCACCCTTAATGATAATGCCGTCCAATCCATTCTTTTTTAAAGCCACTCCAAATGAACTCCCGGATGAAGACTCTCCCCAAATTCGGGTCTGGGGAGATTTTGCGCAAACAGTGAAACGGGAAGTCCCCGGGAAATTGGTACCCACCAGTGGGCCCGTCATAATAATCATCGGGTTTTCAGGAGACAGAGGATCGACATCAGCCGACACCAGCTCAAGAAACAATCTGGCGGAGAATGCGCTGCCCCCGATAAATTTTTTGTAATAATCGGGATCTGCGGGATACTCCCCGATGCTGCCCTCAGTCAAGTCGATGATGGCAATTTTAAAAAAATTTCCGGACATTCTGGCTCCTCTATTTTTTTTTCTTTACGATCAAATCTTCGTATCCCATCTCTTTCAAAATTATGGGAAACTCGCTAAAGGTCGGCCTTACAACCGGAAGCAATTTTAACATGGT
>JAOZSC010000065.1:0-5615 GCA_029939875.1 Desulfobacterales bacterium | reverse complement strand
GATTTTTCCCCCCTGTTTGACTTTACCACGGGTGACGGCGGCAATCGGGTTTTCCAATCCATGCCAGAACCTGTGAGAATGATCGGCACTTTGTTTTGACCACACGTCTTCTTTCAGATCACAAGGACCCAGATAATAGGTGCCATAGGAGCCGTCTTGGGGTTTGTTTTTCAAATCAATGGTAATTTCGCAATCAGGATCCGTGTAGATGAACTTGATAATAATACCTGCTTTTGCCATTTTGGGACCTATCTTTTCATGTCTCAGGACCTTACCTAAAAAATAGCCATATATTTCAAAAAGATGATCGGCATCTCGATAGTATTCGCTCATAATGGTTCTCCTTGTTTATTGGAATTCATCTATTCAGGTTTTCGCTGATCAAATTTTCTACCAAAAATCATACTGGCGATGGCAATTCTTAGCATTTGAAGCGTTCCCCCAGCCACACTCCAGGCCCGGGCGTCACGGACCATTCTTTCCAGTGGAAATTCTACACTGTAGCCATATCCGCCAAATACCTGCATGGCTTTATCGGTCACTTCCTTGACCATTTCGTTGGCAAAGCATTTACCAATTGATGCCTGATAGATTGAAGGCAATCCCTTACCGGCTTCCCCCACAGCACGATATACCAGGAGCTTTGCCGCATCCAGTTTCATGGCCATATCGGCGATGGCAAACTGAATGTCCTGGAATTCACAAATCGGGCGGTTAAAAGCCTTGCGCTGCAGGGCATATTTTTTTGCTTCTTCCAGCGCACCCCCTGCCACTCCCAGGCACATAGCCGAGTTGCCGCAACGCTCGATATCAAACGTGAGCATCAGCTTTCCAAATTCACCTTGCTTGATGACAAGATTGTCGTGAGGGACTTCAACATTATCAAAAAACAAGTCACAAGAAGGCATACCGCGAAGCCCCATGAATTCTTCCTGTTTTCCAAAAGTAAAGCCGGCCATCCCCTTTTCCACTAAAACAGCCCCGATTCCTTTGTATCCCTTTACATCTGCGAAACGCGTATAGACCAGGTAATGGCTGGCCTCACCGCCGCCGCTGATAAAGCGCTTTTCACCGTTAAGCAGATAATGATCTCCCTGGTCTTCAATAATGGTCGACAGCGCCGTCAAGTCAGATCCTGCTTCCGGTTCGGTCATACAGACGGAAACGCTATATTCTCCACTGCATACTCCGGGAATAACGGCTTTTTTCTGCTCCTCGCTGCCAAACATGTCAATGACACGAACCGCACCAACATTTGATTCAAATACGGTGGCCGCGATCATGGGACTGTATCTAGCCAGCTCTTCAATAGCAAGAATCGCCGTCATGGAATCCTCATCAGCGCCACCATATTGTGAAGACAATGTCATCCCAAGCAACCCCATTTGCGCATACTTGTTCGTCAGTTCCCGTGGGATAACACGTGTTTTATCGACCTGGGCCGCCAGATCTTTGAAATTTTCTCTTTTTCCCATATCCCGCAGACTATCGAGCAGCATGGTCTGTTCTTTTGTAAAACTAAAGTCCATAATTTGCTCCCGCAATAACTAAACTTTATATTATTTCTGTAATTTCTCTTATATGGGTGATGTTTTCAAGATCGAGGATTTTATTACAAACATTGTCGATTGTGGTTTGGTCCCGGTTGCCGGAAAACTGTTTGACCTTTTTAATAATGTCATTGGCTTCCATGGGATCTCTGGGGTCACCCTTGGGAATATCAATCTGCTTAACAAGCCGGGAACCATCTTTTAGTTTGATTTCCACCCGGCTTGAGGTTTTTTCAGGATAGATTTTTTCCAACGCCTTATCGGCATGGATTTGTACTTTGTTTGAAAGGCCTATCAAATTCGAATCGGCTATTCGTTTTTCAGTGAGTTGCTGCGGGCCTAGTTCGCCATCTGCCAGGCAGACCGCAACAACGTAGGGTATTGAAAACTGGGCGGAAACAAATGAACTGCCCGGGGTCACTTCCTTTCCCACCGCCAATTTGGCGATGCCATAAGTAAAAACATCAATTTTATCAATTTGTGAAAGGGTTAATTTGTTTTCGTCCTGGATTTCAAGTGCTGCCTGGGCCGCTCCATGTGTATGCCGGCAGGCGGTATAGGGCTTGAAATATATGTCTGTTATGGAATAGTGTTGCCCCAGTGCGTCTATAATTTTTTCAAGTTTGGGCGCGGCCGCCGTTGTAATGACCGCAAAACCTCCATTTAGCTCAGATCCCTCAATAATGTAAGGGGCCCCTGTGACACCCGCGCCGGCCAATCCGGCTGCCATCAGACCGGCACTGGCTGCCTGTCCGCCCTGAACTATTTTAACAGTATAGCCGCCCATCAGGTTTTCACCGGTTGAGATGGGCATAACATACGCTGCATTGCCAATGGCTGAAGCCATCTGCTGCGCGCTAAACGATTGGAGTCGACCGGCCGCCACGGCAGCCCCAAATGTTCCACAGGTCCCCGTCGGTAAGAAGCCGCCCAGTGTATGCCAGGGATGCATCGCTGCCGCCGGCCTGTTCGCCGCTTCATAGCCGGCGACGATCGCCTCGATCATTTTTTTCCCATTTAACTTCAATTTTTCTGTCATTGCCAGGGCCGCGGGGATTACGGCCGTACCCGGATGATTTCCGCCAAAACGCGCGCCATCTTGGGCTTCTATTGCTTCGGCGGTCGTTCCGTTGATAAAAGCGGCGTTATGAAGGTCCGTTTTAAAGCCACAGCCCAGGGCGGGGATATTGCCTTGGGTCCCAAGGGACTTAATGTAGGCGATAACGGCTGCCACCGCGTCGAGCTCCAACGACCCGTATACGTTGGCCACAAAATCAAGAACGCACAATTTTGCCATTAAAATAGTTTCCTGTGGCAGGCTGTCATAAGAAACAGTTGAGCAAAATTCTGCCAGTTTTTTAGTATATTCCATATTCATCTCCTTTATACATATCCTTTTTTCTCGTAAATACTGATCAAACGGCCGGGATCGAGAATTTCTCTCAGTACTCTCAGCTCATTGCTGGTCGGCGGTTGTGTTTCATGTACGTCATCGGCCACCTTGAGCTCCCATGGCGTTGCGTCCACAATTTCTTTCACCGAACTTCCGGGATGATATGAAGCCAGATAGGCCTCACAAGCGTCCTTATCAAATCTTAAAACCGCCTTGTTGGTAATCAGAGCTTGCGGACCCGTATTGGGCGGCAGCCCCCATTTTTCTCTGGCTCCCGGACCGTCAATATACCCAGGGGTGGTGACAAAATCCAATTTTTTCGCCAGCCGTCGCTTATCGTGCAAGGCGATAATGAGTGTCTTTTTGGCCAGAGAACCAATCGGGTTTGCCCCGCCACTGCCGGGCAATCTGCTTTTGGGATGATCATAATCTCCAATCACGGTGGTATTAATATTGCCATATTTGTCCACCTGGCTGCCGGATAAAAACCCGACATCCACCATCCCGGCTTGTAAAAACATCCCCATAATTTCAACCAATCCACCAATCATGGCAGCCCCCGGATTCAAGCAGGGATCACCAACAGATAAAGCGATTCGTTTGGGCTGAGCGTCAATTACGCCGGATTCCTGCATCATGATCGCATTCGGCGCATGGGTATATTTGGCGATATTAGCCGACATGGCCGGAAAGCCGGTGCCAACAATGACCAGGTCGTTATCCTTTATTTCCCTTGCGCCACAGCAGGCCATCAGTTCAGGTTTAATATAGTCGTTCGCATGAGTTGCCATTTTTCAAACCCCGTTAAATTGTATGTTTTTTTAAAATCTAGTAGTAACTTCTCAAAAAGTTGCGGTCAGCGGTCCGCAACATGTATTTTGATTTCGCTAAAGGTGTCCATTTAGGGCGCCATCGAATGGACAATGACGCTCAACCAAAACGCATATTGCGCTCAGTTTATAGCAGATTGCCCGGGCTTTTTGAAAACTTGCGTCTAGTAGGCGTAACTAACCGGATACCCATAATCAAAGTCTGCTTGCAGCTTCTTAAAAGCCTCATAACCCAATTTTTCAATATAGTGCTTCGTATAGGCGCTGCGATCCTCAATATCGTATACCCATTCTTTTAAAAATTCCTTGAAGCCCTGTTCGGTATTTGAAGCCTGCTGATAAAGATAGCCATAGGAAAAATCGGTATCATAAAACCCCGGCGTGTAACCGGGATGAGCCCCAAAGGGGTCTTCCACCACAGCCACAACCTTGGGAGCCGGCACAATTGTCCGGGAGGGGTCTTTGCCAATTGTCTCGCGGGTGACGATTCTTTCGCAGAAAATGATTACCTTTTTGGATGCATTGGCACCGTATTGACAATCTCCGCCAATTCCCCAGATCTGGGCATTGCCGGATTCATCGGCTTGCTGAACATGAATGATTCCAACGTCCGGATTTAAGGAGGGCACCAGCAGGGTAGGCTTTCCATCAAACGGAGAATCAATCATCTTATACTTGTTTTCTCCCATAAAAGATTTTACATTTAGCAGGTCCGTTCCCACCATATCTTTCACCGGCACAAACGGCATTCCCATTGCTCCGGCCAGAAGCATCATCGGCAAAGAGAGATTGGAGTATTCTTCGACCTCAATTTTATGAGGAATGCCTTTTTCCAAAGATCTCCTGTAACAGCGCCCCAATCCGTAAAGCCCTAAGGACAGGAAAGTGGCAATAAAACGCTTGACACAACCGGCACCAATAAGCATATCAAAATCATCGGCCGCGTTGCTTCTGGTAATCGTAAGGTCTTTGATGCCCTGCCTGATAATTTCATGTATAGCGGAAAAAGGAGACCGGCAAATGTATCCACCGATAAACAGAAAATCACCACTTTTAACATGTTTTGAAATGGCCTCTTTAGCCGTCATTACCTTGTTCATACTTAATACCTCTTGATGACAAAACTATTAAATTTCAAAAATACTGCGACTTATAATTTCTTCCTGCGCAATGTCACTCAAATCAACAAAGGTGCCTGAATATCCGCTGATTCTGACAATCAGGTCCCGATATCTGTCTGGCGCTTTCTGGGCCAGCCTTAAAGTCTGGGTGTCCACCATATTGAATTGAACCTGCACCCCGCCCTTTTCAAAATAGACTTTCACCAGGTTCATTAAATTTTCACTTATAATGGTTTCGCCTTGAAATCTCATGTTCAGGTTAGTTCCGTTGTAAATCCTTTTAAGTGGAAGTTTGGCCACGGAATTCATGATGGCTGTTGGCCCATTCAAAGTGACCCCATTGCTCGGCGTAATCCCATTTCCCAAAACGTCCCCGGCATAACGTCCATCTGCCGAGGCACCCGTAAAAGCGCCCATCGTAATATGGAAGCCAACAGAAAAAATACCGGGCCAGAATGCGCCCCCACGAAAATTCTTATGGTCACTCAAAATCTTACAGAAATGATCGGCCACTTTAATAGCCATAGCATCTGCTTCATCCAGGTCATTGCCATACTTGGCAACCCTCGTGGACAAATATTTTTGCTTGTCTTCATTATCCATCCAGTCATTTGCCAACCACGCAGCCAAATCACCGATTGCAAATTTTTTATCCTCAAAGACCACTTTTTGCACCGCATAGAGGCTGTCAGCCGTGTTAGAAAATCCCATGAATTGAACC
>JAOZSC010000511.1 GCA_029939875.1 Desulfobacterales bacterium | reverse complement strand
GTTATGTTTTTTTAAGTAACCGCAGAGATCGCCGAGACCGCTGTGACATAAAATACTTTGGACGTTTCTGACGGCTTGTCGGGTCGTGGCTCGAAGAGCAAAGCCATGAAGCCCACATATATATTTTTAGCCTTTCTCTGCGTTGCTCAGCGTCCTCAGCGGTTAGTTTTTTTCTGTCATTGTATTTGTGAATTTGTGTACTTAACGTTGCATTCTATTTCGACTCCAGCCCTTTTACCAGCGCCCAGAGGGTCCGATTGTACGGGGTTTCAACGCCGGCGCGGGCCCCGTATTCCACAAATTTTCCGTTCATAAAGTCGATTTCCGTTCGACGCTGGGCTTCAATATCCATGAGCATGGAGGGTTTGTGATCCCCCGCACTGCCCATGTAGTCCATGGCCTGCTGGTAATAGTCCCAGCCCAGGAAAATTTCGTTGGCCCGGGCCACGGTCAGGCATTCTTTGACCAGGGCATCAACGATTTGATAGACGATAGGATCGTTCATGGCGCGGGACATGGTCAGTCCGGTGACGGCACAAACCGGATTCATCGAAGCGTTCATGACGGTTTTGCGCCAGACCATGGCTACGATTTGATCGGTGTGTTCGGTGGTCAGTCCGCATTTACAAAGGCTTTTCGCCAGTGCCACCGCCCGAGGGCGTGAGTCGGGGTCCAGCTCCTGAATATAGTGGGGCGGGTGATGAAAAGGCATCTGCACGTGGGCCGGGCCCTTAAGACCGCAGCCGAAATTGACCACCGCCCGCATGATGGCAGCCTTGCCCAGGATTTTAGCCAGTTCCAGTTCCGTGTCGATACCGTTTTGCCAGCTGACGATAACCATTCCTTCATGGTAAAAGCCCTCGATTGCCGAGGCAATCAGCGGCAGGACGTTGGCCTTAACGGTGATGAAGATAACATCCGGGTCGTAGTCGGCAAGTTCATCGATAGTCGTACAGGTACGGGTTACCTTCTGCTGGAGGCTTTCAGCACCTTCGATAATGATTCCTGGATCCAGTGCGGGTGCCAGCAAATCGGGCATGACATCGCACAGGGTGACTTCATAGCCGCCACTGGCCAGAAATGCCGCCACAATGCATCCGACCGGACCGGCACCGATCACGGCAAACGACTGGGGATGAAAATCGGACGTGTCATTCATTTTTACCTCCCCACGCCACAGGGTGACGTTTCCAGGGTTAATCATTTCAAAGCATGTAGGTCGCAGCCGCAAAAAAGCGGTAGGGTGTCCACCGGACTTTGAGCGACGGCGCACCAAAATGTGCATACACCAGTGCCTTGCGTGCCGGGTCTGTCACGCGGAGGCGGCAGCGGAATAACCGAGATCAAAAGCCTTGAGATTTATGTCCAGAAAAGCTTTTTTGGTTTTGGTGCGCATGGCCGTTTTAACCTCTTCAACCGACAGCGGCAGCACACCGGTTTGAATCAGGGCTCCCAGCAAAACCATGTTGACCGCCAGGCTGTTGCCGGCTTCTTCGGCCAGGGTCGCGGCGTTAAAGGCGATGAACCGGGCCGTTTTTTTAGCGATCAGCTCCTGGAGCTGTTTGAGGTCCGGGTACACCCCCTGGCCGATGTTCACCGTAAACGGCATCAGCGGAGCCAGGTTGGTAATCACAACGGTTTCGGAGTTGCATTTGTTGATGGCCCGCAGGGTTTCAGCTGGTTCGAAACCAACCAGGATGTCGGCTTCGCCATCGGAGATGATGGTACTTTTGGCATCTCCGAATATCAGGGCCGACTCCACCACACCTCCCCGTTGCGCCATACCATGAATTTCGCTCATGTGCAGTGGTATGTCCGAAAGCAGGGCCGCTTCACCCAGAACGCTGGAGGCCAACAGATTCCCCTGTCCCCCAACGGCAACAATGACTAATCTTTTTGTTTCCATGAATATCGTCCTATTTAAATATATTAATTAAATGCCCAAAATAAAGGTGTTCTGTCTATCTTATCCTTCTTCACGCTCTGCGCCATGCGCCATGCGCTATGCCTTTACCTTCACCGGAAGGATTGCATTTTCCGGGCATATCTGGGCGCAGACCGCACAACCCGTGCACAGCCTGGCATCGATTTGCACCCGGTCATTCCAGATATAAAAAGCCGGGCAGGCCAGGGAATCAATACAGGTACGGTGGTTTTTACACTTGTCGCTGATGTGAAACGGCTTGCGCTTTGGCAGCTTCAGTGCATTGGCATACAAGGCACAGATCTCTTCGGAAATTATGACCGAAAACCCTTTATAATTAACGGCTTCCTTGATGGCCTCGATGCTTTTTTTGACCTTGTACGGTTTGATGACCGTCACATGTTCAACGCCGATGGCTTTGACCACCGCTTCGATGGAAATCCGGTTGTAGCCGTCCAGGTTCAGTCGTGTCATGTCGACCCCCGGATGTGGCTGATGCCCGGTCATGGCCGTGGTGCCGTTGGCCAGGATCACCAGGGTAAAATTGTGGTTGTGGTGCACAGCGTTGATCAGACCAGGAATTCCGGAATGGAAAAAAGTGGAATCCCCGATAAAGGCAACCACTTTTTTGTC
>JAOZSC010000510.1 GCA_029939875.1 Desulfobacterales bacterium | reverse complement strand
TGGCGCCGGCTATTGGAGCGGCAAAATAGGTGAGGGTACCGGCGGCACCACCGGCGTGGGGCGCAATCGCCATGGTGATGTCATTTTTGTTCAGCCCCCAGATATCCACGCGGCCTTTTGAGGTGCACACGCGTGGGGCTGTGGGCCATTCCACCAGCTTGGGTATGCCGGTGGTCCCCGATGTCGTCGTCAGCAGGGCTACGTCCCCAGTTGCGTTCAATCGGCGCGCTATAAGGGCATCTTCGTCAATCGGTTTTGCAGCAGTCTCCTGTGCCAGTTTGGTTAGCGAATAAGTTCCCTGCGGTGCATCTTGCGGAACTTCGTCATCGAAAAGAAAAATGTTTTTTAAATGTGGAAATTCGTTCTGAAGTTTTTTGTACATTTCAAGATAATTGAAGTTCCGGTATTCATTTAGAATAACAACGGCGGCGGCTTCAGTCTTTTCCACCATGTAAGTCAGCTCTCTTTCCCGTAAATACGGATAAACGGTCAGAGAAATAAGGCCGGCTCTTTCAGCCGCGATTCGTGCCAGGAATCCATACACACTGTTTGGCGATTGAATAATGATCCTGGACGATTGGGGGATATTCATCTGTACCCATGTGGTGGCAATGGCATCCACCAATTGTTTGGCTTCGGCCCAGGTGACTCGATACTTGGAATCGACCAGGGCTTCCTGATCGCCGAATTCACGTGCGTTGCGCTCCCAGAAATCGAAAAACAATTCCTGGGTCCAGTAGCCGTTGGCTAAAAATTCATCCACCATTTTTTGTGTATATCGGATCGGTTTCACAAAAAGTCTCCTCTATTCTTTATTTTTGGATTGTGAATGTCTGGCTTTGATGCTGGCGCGAAACCTTTCCCAGAATTCCCTGTCGTTATCCTGCCAGGCGGCCCCGAAGCGCTTTTCAAAATAGGAGCTGGGCAGCCGCTCCTGCCAGGCCGCCCAGGGGTTTTCTCCTTTTTCTTTGGCACTTAAGACATCTTCCAGAAAGGCGGCAATCCGCGACAATTCCTCCTTGGGGATATAAGAAGCCGCACCTTCCTTGATGGATCGAACGACATTGTCCGGGGTGAAGGCATAAGCTGTCAGCATGACGGCGGTTACGTTTTTCCGGTTGGCGATGTCCAGCAAGCCGTAACCGTCAACCCCCATGATATCCAGAATTGCCATATCGAAATCCCCCGATTCCAGCAGCTCCCGGGCATCTTCGAAACTGGTCGCCCGGACCAGTTCACACATGGGCAGCAAATCTTCCAGCGTGTCCAGGACATCGGGCTCGTCATCCACAATGAGGATTTTTTTGCCGTCCAGCATACCGGTGTCTGACATAATCACGTTTCCTTGTCTATGGGTTCAAGGTTTTGTCCCATCAATTAGATATCTGTATGTTACAACCCCAGCTCGGACCAACGGGCTTGCACCTTTTTCACTATTTCCGCATCCAGTTCGATGGGAATCGGTTTTTCTTTCCAGTCATAGGGAATGGTGGCATCCATGAGTAGCCTGCCGGTGATATCCCTGGCGTTGATGGGCAGGGAGGGATCCAGCGGCGTGGACCGGCCGCGTTTAATGATCTGGCACCGGTTGGGCTGAAACCGGAAACTCAGGGCGTACATGACCCGCGGGATATCCCACGGATCGATGTCCTCGTCCACCACGATGACTGTTTTAAGACCGTAAGCGCCCATTTCCGTGGAGATGGCAGCGGTGAGCACCTGGTCGGTATGTCCGGGGTACATCTGCTTTATGGAAATGATGGCCAGAAAGCGCCCGGAGCCTTCCGGCGGGCAGTAAACGGCTTTAAGCCCCGGTATTTTCATGGCCAACAGTTGCTGCCACAGGGTTGCACCGTAGGACAGCGCCATGGTCATGTGGGTGTCGGTGACGGCCCGGCCCACAGTGGTTCCCCACAAAATGGGATTGTTTCTGTGGGTGATGCACTTGACGTCGATAAAGTTGCGCGGATCCGAGCCGACGCCCGAATAATAGCCGGTGTACTCGCCAAACGGCCCTTCGTCCATGAATTTGTCCGCATCCACTTCGCCTTCGATGACAATCTCCGCATGGGCCGGTACGGGAAGATCCACGGTTTCTCCCGGGACGACTTCCACAGGCTCGCCCCGCAGGGCGCCGGCGACATCATATTCCGATGTAAAGGCTGAAACCCGGGCTGCCCCCAGGATAAACAGCAGGGGGTCGCAGCCGATAATGGAAGCCACCGGCATGGGTTTTCCCAGGGCCTGGTATTTTTTCAAAATGATGTCGGCATGTTTGCCCTTGATGAATTGGGTGCCCATTTTGTCTTTGCCGAGCAACTGGCCGCGGTAGGTGCCCAGGTTTACCCAGCCGGTCTCGGGATCCTTGCAGATGACAAAATGGGCGGTGCCGATAAAACGACCGCCGTCCAAAGGATACCATTGGGGCACCGGAAACTTGAACAGATCAATGTCGTCACCGCTAATGATGTTTTCCTTGCAGGGTGCGCCGGTGGCTTCCACCATTTTCGGCGGCGTCAGGTTATCACCGAGTTTGGCCCATTCCTCGTAAAGATCCACCAGCGTGGACTCA
>JAOZSC010000509.1 GCA_029939875.1 Desulfobacterales bacterium | reverse complement strand
TTTTTCATTGCCAGAATCGGCATGTAACATTCATCCTGGGGTCTGATGAAACGGTCGATCAGCAGTTCGTCAAGGATTTTTTTCCCCTTGGGATCCTGATGCATGCTAAACAGTATTTGGGCAATACGCTGCTTCATGCCCGCAGGCATACGCGAAGAGGCAACCACCGGGGGATTGCCAAACGGTTTTGATTTCTTAATGATGCGGGTCCGGGAAGTAAAAATCGGATTGCGCTGGTGGTAGTATTCCCAGACCTGCCCATTGACCGCCGCTGCGTCGACCAGCGACATTGCCACGGCCATAATGGAATTGTCGTGGCTGTAGGTATAAATGGTCTTGCCGAAAAAACTTTCAGGTGTTTCTTTTTTACGGCGCAGCCAGTAGGTAGGGACCAGCTTGCCGGTATTGGATTCCGGATCGCTGAAGGCAAAGGTTGTGCCCCGTAAATCGTCCAGTTTTTGAAACGGGCTGTTTTTGTTGACAATCAGGTAAGATTGATACAGAGGTGAACCGCGAACCTCGGGCATGGCCAGGGCCTCGAAGCCGTATGTTTCTTTTCCGCTGACATAGGGACCCGAACAGATGAAGGCCAGGTCTATCTGACCCAGTCCGATCAATTCATTGATTTCCCCGTAAGTTTTGCGCTGAACGAGCTGGATTTGTCGATCCAGTTTACCGGCGATGTAATCCAGCAGTTGATGGTAATGGACGACCGTTTCCTGGGCCGAGATCATGGAGCCCACGGCCACTTTAAAAAAAGAATTTTTCCGGGATTCAGCGCTTTCCTGTTCCACCCCGACTCGCTTTGAAAAATCAACGAATGTCGCTTCAGGCTCTTGCCGGCAGCTGATCGGCAAAGCCATCAGTAATGCCATCAACATTGTGCACGCCGGGCGGGATTTTGAACGCATCCGGTTCATGCTTCCTTTATTGACACAGATGGAGCACCGTGTCAAACAATTTCAGTATTTTGTAAGACCATTGCTGACGCTTATAACATTCGGTAAATATAAAATATATTAACTTGAAAAGATGGGTTTCAGTCTTCCGGATACCCCCACAAAGTAGCAGCAACGACCCCGCAACGCGCAGACCATCAATTCATACCGGCGCAGGGATATGGCAGGTGCCGGCCAAGTCGTCGTTAACCCTGCGTTTTGTAATACCCCGCGCACTGGCTTTGATTGATGAAACTGTTGCCATTTTTAAACCCACCTCCGTTGATTGACAGATTCCAGTCCCATACCGAATTTTTCTTCCTGTCAGGGCTGTTTTTTGGGTAGGCGGAAGTAAAAAGTGCTGCAGACACCTTTCAGGCTTTCAGCCCAGATCCTGCCGCTGTGGCCCTCGATGATTGCCTTGCAGATGGCCAGCCCCAGGCCGGTTCCCTCGGTTTTACCATATCTTCGCGTGGGGACAGTCCAGAATTTATCAAATATGGCGGCAAGGTGTTCTTCTGAAATTCCAATTCCCCGATCTTTTATGGCCACCGTAACGGATTGCGCATCCTGTTGAAGGGCGATTTCTATTTCGGTCTGTGGGTCTGAAAATTTGATGGCGTTATCGATCAGGTTGACCAGCACCTGTTCGATGCGTTCAAGGTCCAGGTCCACCAGGATGTCACCGGGATGCTTATAGCGGATGGCAATCTGCTTGTCCGTGGAAAGGGGGCTGATGATTTCGATCACTTCCTCGATCAAGACGCTGAGATTAACCTGGTCAAAGGACCACTCGATTTTTTTGGCTTCTATCTTGGTAAAATCAAACAGATCGGAGACCAGGTGAATGAGCCGCCCGATGTTTTTGTCCATGATTTCCAGGTAATTGCGGTTGTCTTCTTTTTTGATGGTGCGGTTGAGGTAATCGATGCCACCGCGGATAACCGTCAGCGGGGTGCGCAGTTCATGGGATATGGTGGCCAGAAAATCCGATTTCAGCTGATCAAGGGTTTGCAGCTCACGATTGGCATCCGACAGTTCCCGGGTGGCCAGGGTGATTTTTTCTTCCAGCAGATCCCTGCCTTTTGACAGGCTTTCGGCCATGGTGTTGAAACGCTGCCCCAGTTTTTCAAATTCATCGCCGGTGGCGATGGTTACCCGGGCTTCAAGGTTTCCCCTGCCGATTTCATCGGTCATGGTTTCCAGGTTTTTCAGCGGTTTGATGACGAAGCGGCGCATCAGGAAAAAAAGGGTAAAGATGGTTAGAAAAATAAGAGCCCCGCCGGAAACCACCAGTTTCAGCTGGTTTTCTTTAATGGAAACATTCATTTCTCCCATGGGCAGAAACACACTCAACCCACCGCGGATGGCATTTGGGGTTTCCCCGTGGCCCCGGTGACACTCCAGACAGCCCTTTTCCAGATGAAGCGGAACCACGTACTGCATGAAATTCCTGCCGTTGCGGGTAGCAAAGCGAAACATTTCGTGCACCCCGTCGGTTTTAAATTTTATCAGGGCGGTTTTTTCAAACCCCTCGGCGCGGTTTTCCGGATTCAACGGATTGAGGCTGGCCAACCGAAAGCGGTAAAGATCCTGGCGCAGGGAATACTGGGACAATTTGCGGGTGACCATCGAGGGG
>JAOZSC010000508.1 GCA_029939875.1 Desulfobacterales bacterium | reverse complement strand
GAGCAGTTGCTGCTGCCTTACCTGGAAAAATGCAACAACGAAAACAGGCCGGCCGATATGCTGGAAGCGACGCAATACCTGCTGCAACGTATTGACAGTGACATGCTGTCGATTGTTCAAGATCTGGAAAGCCGCTTTAAAGGCCAAATTGCCCTGATCACCGGCATTACCATCAATACCGAGGCGGGCAATTTTTTCAGTGCTTCGTATTTTAAAGTGCACACCTGCTCCGTCGACGGCACCTGTTAGTTTGCATTCATAAATGGTCTTTTTTTCGCTGGACTGCGTTCTCCGCGGGAAACACGCATAGCGCATGCCGCATAGGGCATAGCGAACAACCGAAAACAATGATATTTAATTAATTGTAAAACATGACGCAACATAAGCAAACCGAAGGCCTGCGGGTGGCGGTCATCGACGATGAGCCCATCGCATGCCGGCAAATCCAGCGCGGACTTGGAAAAAGCCGCTATGAGATCGAAACGTTCGGGGACGGAGAAACCGCTGTCAAACGGATGCAGGAGGCACCCTTCGACCTGGTTCTGTGCGACCTCAGGCTGCCGGGCATCAACGGGTTGGATGTATTGAAAACGGTCAAAGAGCGCTATCCCCGCACAGAGGTCATCGTCATGACCGGCTACGGTTCGGTGGACACGGCCGTCGAAGCCATCCGCACCGGTGCCTTTCATTACCTTGCCAAGCCGGTGAAAATGGATGAACTGCGTTCACTGGCCTCCCAGGCGCTGGAAAAGGTGCGCCTGATCCGGGAAAAAGAGGCCCTGAAAAAAGCCCTGTTTTCCCAGTCGCGACAGCAGTATCTGATCGGCCACAGCCCTGCGATACAGGAGGTGCTTGGTCTTGTCAAAAAGGTCTGCTCGCTGAACTGCAATGTTCTCGTTCAAGGAGAAAGCGGCACCGGCAAGGAGCTGGTGGCCCGGGCCCTGCATTTTTTCGGGGCACGCCGGGAGCATTCGTTTATCTGTTTTAACTGTGGCGGCTTTGCCGACGAGCTGATCGCCAATGAGCTTTTCGGCCATGAGAAAGGCGCTTTTACAGGGGCTGTGGACACCAAAATCGGCTTGCTGGAAGCCGCCCACAAAGGAACCATTTTTCTGGATGAAATCGGTTCCATGCCGCCCAGCATGCAGGTCAAGCTGCTGCGCTTTGTCCAAGAGCGCAACCTGATCCGGGTGGGCGGTATCAAGGCGATTCCCATAGACGTGCGCCTGATTGCCGCCTGCGACCAGAATCTAAAAGCAGCCGTGGGAAGCGGACAGTTCCGCGAAGATCTTTACTACCGGCTCAATGTGGTCCTGATCGACCTGCCGCCTTTGCGGGACCGCAAAGACGACATCCCGTTGCTGATTCATCATTTTCTCAACAAGTACAGCCGGCAGTTCGGCAAGCCGGTTTCCGAGGTGGAACCGGAGACACTGGAAATTTTGCTGCAATACCCCTTTCCGGGGAATGTCCGGGAACTTGAAAACATTATCGAACGGGCCGTGGCCCTGACGGACCGGACGACTGTCGGCCCCCGGGATCTTCCCGGTGACCTGCAGCAGCTGTCCATCAGCAGCCTGGAATCCGGGCACTTGCCCTCGCTGGAAGAAAAGGAAAAAGAATATATCCAGCAGGTCCTCATTAAAACCGGCCACCGCAAAACAGCGGCTGCTGAAATCCTGAAAATTCCCCGCACCACCCTGTGGCGCAAAATGAAACGCCTGGGCATAAAGTAACTTTGCGCCAATCACCTGTCCCTCTGAAGCCCGTTAAATCATATCCCTGATTGAAACTCAACGAGTCTGTTGTCCGTTGCCGGTTGTCCGTTGTCTATCGCGAGGACGACTATGCTCTGATCGTAAAATCATGATGAACTCACGGAAAATCTTTGACGCATGACGCTTGCAAAACAGTCAGGTTTCAATCTGCAACATATCTCATAACTCGCTATTTTTATACGTGAACGGCCTGCAGGTTAGCTTTGAATGCTGTGCTTTCGTTTCAAAGTGAAACTAATATTCACGCTCCGGTCGCCTGCTGATAGCCATAACCAATTGATTTTAATTAAAATAGTAAAAATGGCATACATCTTGATAAGGGCTGAAGCGGGCACATGACAAAAATTTTCACAGACGGTCGATCTGGCAATGATGAGAAAAAAAATATTGGTTCCTCTGTATCCGCAAAACAGGGACCTGAAAGCACTTTATCATGCTTTGGCCCTGGCGGAACGGATTCAGGCCAAAGTCTTTATTCTTCTTTCCCGGCACCTCGAAAACAGCCAGCAAATCAGCAGCTGGATTGAAGAGGTCCTGATGGATGTAATTCACGGCGCCTGTGGGGAAGGCCTGCAGGTCTCCTATCACATCGCCGAAGACGGTTTTGAAGATGAAGTCATCGGCCTGGTCCAAAGCGAAGGCATCGATCTGATCGTGGTCAGTGCCGATGAAAGTCCAATGAAGGGCATCCTGCAACGAATCATACCGCGGGTGTCCAGCCAGATCATTCAAGTGAGGGGCAAAGATAACCTCAAGGACCTTTAAAGGGGAAAGGGTGGTGAAACATGCCAATCGTTTTAA